>JBCBNR010000044.1:0-12816 GCA_039821665.1 Pseudomonadota bacterium | reverse complement strand
TTCTCGTTGAAAAAATAGGAGGGCGAGCGCGCGATTCCATCAAAGATCACGAGCCGAACGGAGTTCGAGCCCACATCGACCACACCCACCTTGCGCGCGGGCGAGGCGCCCAAAGTCGGACGCTTGACCAAGCGTTTCAGGCTTTTCGCGTCCAGCCCATCCATTGGGACCTCCGCCTCGGGTTCGAGGGGCATAAGGACGGCCCCCCGCGGGGAAGTCAATGGCGCAGAAGCCTAAGCACTGACCCGCCGGCCCCCTTTCATTTTTGCAAAAATATCCCCCCCGGAGGGTCGGTTGGCCCCACGCGCGCCTGTGTTCGGTACGCAGTGCCACCCAAGGCTGGGGCCCTCAATCGTAGCTGTGGATCAGCTCCGGCACATCATCACTGCCCACCCGGCCCCGCCCGGACATGGACGGGGTCTCCATAAAGAACCGATGGCAATTGAACAGCCCCTCGCCTGGGGGGTGTCTAGTATAGCTGCCATCGGGGTTCAAAACCCAGCTTTGCGCGCAATCGGCCAGGTTGGCCGCCATAATTTGCTCTACAATCTGGGCATGCACCGTGGGATTGGTGACTTGCACCAAAGTCTCGATGCGCCGATTGAGGTTGCGGCCCATCCAATCGGCAGAGGAGATATAGACCTTAGCACCGGACGAGGGCAGCCCGCCGCCATTGCCGAAACACGCAATGCGCGAATGCTCCAAAAACCGGCCAACGACGGATTTCACCCGGATGTTCTCGCTCAGCCCTTTGATGCCCGGGCGCACGCCGCAGATGCCCCGGATCACCATGTCGATCTTCACCCCGGCCTGGGAGGCCGCGTAAAGCGCGTCAATCACCTCTGGCTCGATCACCGAATTGCACTTCACCCAAACCTGGGCCGGGCGGCCTGCGCGGGCGTGCTCCGCCTCCGCCGCCAGGTTCTCCAAAATCGTGGGTTTCAGCCCATGGGGGCTGATCGCGATCTTTTCCAGGTCGTCGGGCCGCACATAGCCCGAGACATAGTTGAACACCTTGTTCGCGTCCTGCCCCATCGTCTTGTCACAGGTAAAGAGCGACAGATCCGTGTAGAACAGGGCTGTAATCGGATGGTAATTGCCAGTGCCGAAATGGGCATAGGTGACGACCTTATCGCCCTCACGCCGCACCACGGTCGAGATTTTGGCGTGGGTCTTCCAATCGATGAACCCATAGACCACTTGCGCGCCGGCCCGTTCCAGTTTGCGCGACTGGCGAATATTGGCCGCCTCGTCAAAGCGGGCTTTCAATTCCACTAGGGCTGTCACCGACTTGCCAAACTCAGCCGCCTCGCACAGCGCCTCGACAATCGGGCTCTCGGCGGAGGTCCGATAAAGCGTCTGCTTGATCGCCAGCACATTGGGGTCGCGCGCGGCCTGCTGCAAAAACCGCACAACGATGTCGAAGGTCTCGTAGGGGTGGTGCAGCAACATATCCTTCTGGCGAATGGCCGCAAAGATATCCCCCTCATGGTCCAACACCCGCTCGGGCGTGCGGGGCGAGAAGTGGGGCCACAAAAGGTCGGGCCGGTCCTGCTTGGTCAATTCGGACAGGTCCGCAATGCCGATAATGCCATTGATTTGGATGATCTCGTCGCGGGCCACGCCCAGTTCTTCCTCGATGGTGGCGCGCAGCCCCTCTGGCGCGCCTGCGGACATCTTCAGGCGGATCACCTCGCCTCTGCGCCTGCGTTTCAGCGCTGTCTCGAACTCCCGCACCAGGTCCTCGGCCTCTTCCTCCACCTCCAGATCGCTGTCGCGCAGCACCCGAAAGGTCAGACGCCCGGTGATCTCGTAGCCTGGGAACATCCGATCGAAAAACACCTCCAACAAATCTTCTAGGGCGAGGTACCGTGCGGCCCCGCCCCGCCCGTCCGAGAGACGCAAGAATCGGTCGATCTGGCTGGGGATCGGCAGCAGAGCCTGCAAAGGCGCGCCATCCTTGATGCGCTTTAGCTCCAGCGCCAGGGCAAAACCCTCGTTGGAGATAAAGGGAAATGGGTGCGCCGGATCGATGGCCAATGGCGTGAGGATCGGAAACACCTGATCCATAAACACCACTTCCAGATCCGCCCGATCCTGCTTGGTCAAATCCGCCGTGGTCAGGATCTTGATGCCCGCCTCGGCCATCTCGCCGGTCAGCGCGTCCCAACAGGTCTGTTGGCGCGCCATCAGCGCCCGGGCGCCTTCGTCGATCTGGACCAATTGTTCTGACGGGGTCAGTCCATCATCGGAGGTGCGCGTCACTCCCTCGCGCACAAGGCCCCGCAGGCCCGCCACGCGCACGGTGTAAAACTCATCCAAGTTCGAGCCGGAGATCGACAAGAACCGCACCCGCTCCAGCAAGGGAACGGCCGGGTTCTCCGCCTCTTCCAGGACGCGCCAGTTGAAGGCAAGCCAGCTCATCTCGCGATTGAAAAAGCGCTTGGCCCCACCCGGTTGCGCTTCCTCCACCGTTTGGGGTGCAGGGACATCCGTATTCAGAAAATCAGCGTTGGTCATGGCACCGGTATTGCGAGGTTTGATTGCAGCTTCGTGACGAAGAAGGGGCAGCTTAGCCCCCAAAGACCGAAATGGCCAAGGTCCGGCTGACATTCTTGCCCGCGCGCAGCGCCTCGGCGTCGAGACGCTCCACCACCTCGCCCGCGGCCGATCCAGAGCGGTCCATGCGTTTGACCAGCCAGGCAATCAACTCGGGCGTGACCCGCAACTGACGATCCGCAAACAGCTTGACCAAAAGCCCCGACAGCAGCGAGTCTTCGGGTGGGCCGAGTTGGACCAAAGGCGTGGCTGTGAGACGCGAGGCAAGATCGGGCAACGCCACCCCCCAGGTGTCGGGGCGTCCTCGCCCGGTCAACAGCAGACTGTGACCGTTTTCCAAAACCCGGTTGTGCAGGTGAAACAGCGCCCGCTCCGCTGCGTGCCGGGCGGGGGCCGCTAAATGTGTTAGACTGTGCAGGTCTTCCACCACCACCGAGGCGCCCACATCTTGGGGCAGATGGTCCGGGGTCGCGCGCACGGCCTGGGCCCTGCGGGCCCAAATATGGGCCAAATGGCTTTTGCCCAAGCCCGCCTCGCCACAGATGATTAACTTGGCACTGGGCCAGTCCGGCCAGGCATCGACGGCGGCCAGGGCCGCCGCGTTCGAGGGGGCTTGCAAGAACCGCGCGCGCGTCATGTTCGGGTCGGCGGGCCACTCGAAGGTCAGTTGGCCTGCACTCACGAGGATGCGCCTCCGTCCCCTCCTTGAGGTCCACGGTAGAGCCGGCCGCTGAGGTATTGCGACAGGGCAAAGCGGCTGAGCACGCCCAAGCCTGCGGCCAGGGGCACCGCCACCAACAGGCCCACAAACCCAAAGAGCGCGCCGAAGATCGACAGCGCGAACATCAGCGTGACTGGGTGCAATCCGACAGAGCCCCCCACCAGCAGCGGTGTCAGCACATTGCCTTCCACCATCTGGCCGGTCACGAAAATGGCCGCCACCACAAAGATCCAAACCGGATCGTTCCAGAACTGAAAGAGCGCGAGGCCAATGGACAGCGCCCCACCCACGATCGAGCCGATGAACGGGATGAACGAGATCAGCCCCGCCGTCAGGCCGACGATCAAGCCAAAGTTGAGCCCCACAACAAGCAGCGCAAGCGAGTAGAAACCACCCAAGATCATGCACACCGACAATTGCCCGCGCACAAAGCCGCCCAGAACCCAATCGATCTCGCGCATCAAGCTGCGGATGGTCGGGGCATGTTCGCGGGGCAACCAATCGTCGATGCGGGCGATCATCTTGTCCCAGTCGAGCAGCAGGTAGAACGCAACAACCGGGGACACAAAGGCCAAGAGCAAGAAATCAAACACCGCAAACAGCGAGGCTTGTAAAGCGCTGACCACAGCCGCCCCGCCCGTTTGCAGATTGTCGCGAACCGCAGCCAGCCCCTGTTCCAGGATGCCGCCCGGCTCGACCACGCTTGGGTAATGTTCTGTCAGATAGGCTTGCAATTGCGAGATCGTGCGCGGGGTTGCATCGGCCAATTGTTGAAGCTGTTGGATTGCCAGTGGCACCGCGACCATCGCCGCGCCCAAAAACACGATCAGTGCCACCACGGTGATCACAGCGGTTGCGAGCACGCGGCTCATCCCGCGCTCCTCCAGACGATCCGCAAGCGGGTCGAGGCAATAGGCAATCGCAGCCCCCACGATGAAGGGCAAGAGGGTTTGGCCCATGAACCACACCACGGCGAAGAAGATCACCCCCGCGATGCCCCACCAGCGCGCTTGTTCCTGGACGCTCAACCCCATGTGCCACCTTGTGCGAATGCTCTCTCTAGGACATGTCAAAGCTGCCCAAGTGTTGCAAGCGGCCAAGCGTGTTTGCGCAAATAAGCCTTGGCGCGCGAGCCAACATCGGCCATTCCAGTGCCAACGCCAACCACCACAGGTAAAGGAGATGGGGCATGTCCATTGTGCGCAAGGGAATGACCGGGGCGCCGGTTAAGCGGCTTCAAGCGGCACTTGGTATCAGCGATGATGGCATCTTTGGGCCGGGCACCGAAGGCGCGCTGCGCGCCTGGCAAGCGGAGAACGGGCTGGCCGTCGATGGCATCGCGGGCCCCGATACGTTCACCGCCATGGGCTTGCATGAACTGGTGCTGTTGCGCGTGGGCTCTCGCGGGACCACCGTACGCGCCTTGCAAGAGGCGCTTGGCATCGGCGCGGACGGTATTTTTGGCAATGGCACCAAATCCGCGGTCGAGGCGTTCCAGGCCGAGCATGGCTTGGTCGTTGACGGTATGGCTGGCCCCAACACCCTGGCCAAGATGGGCAGCTTTGCCAAAACCTTCACGCCAGAGACCGTGGCCAAGGCCGAGATCGCACCCGAAGAGGAAGTGTTCGAGGCAACCCCTCTGCCCGAGTTCAAGGGCGGTGCGCCGGTGGACACAGCCCAGGTTGAAGAGGCTCCAAAGAAATCGGTTTGGGGTCGCGTCAAGGGCTGGTTCGGCTAGCGCCCATTGGCCAAGCCGACCCTTATCCTCCATGCGGGTCTGCAAAAGACCGGCACCACTGCCATCCAAAACGCCTTGGCAGGGGATCGGGCGCGGCTGGCAGGGCACGGCGTCCACTATCCAGCCGTTCCCCGGCTGACAAAGGGCCCCTATGCCAACCACCTGGCGCTTTTCCGCAGATTGGCCGCGCGCGACTTTGTCAGCCGCGCGCGCGCGCAGCGGGCCTTGGCCCGCTTACCCCAGGACACCCCTGTGGTTCTGAGTGCAGAGAATGTGTGTCGCCTCGCACTGCCCGGCCAAGGCACTCTGCGCGCGCGCCAGCTTCTTTTTCTGCAGCGGATCCACGATCTGCTGCCCCACCACAAGGTGACCCCGCTTTTGTACCTGCGCAGGCCCGATGCGTTCGCGCAGGCGCTCTATAAGGAGGCGGTCGCGCGGGGGCAGCAAAGCGCAAAAGCCGGTTTTGCGGACTTTATAGCCCGGCAGGATGCGCGCTTCGACTTTCCGGCTCTGTTGCAACGGTTCGAAGCCGCCTTTGGCATGGTCAGCGCCGTTGGATACGAGGCCGCCAGCGAGACTGGCTTGCTCGACGATTTTTACGGGCGCATCCGCGTGCCCGCCCCCGGCCAAGACGGCGGCGCGCGCGCGCGCCGTTCGCTGTCGGGACAGGGCATGATTTGGCTGCGCCAGCACTTGATTAAGCGCCGGGCTGGACATCGCGCTCGCGTGCTTTTTGCCACCCGCGAGGTGGGCGCACAGGTCTTAGCCCAGCGCCCGGGCGGCGGGCTCTGGCCGGATCGCGCGAGCTTCGACGCGTTTTGCGAACGGCATCGCGCCAGCTTTGATCTGCCGATGTGCGAGGCACAGCCTGGACCCTGGCAGAACCCCGCCCCAACATGGAGCCCGGAGGATCACGCCCAAGTGGACCAAGCGTTCCTGTCCTGGCGGGCGGAGAATGCAGGTCTGTTGCGCAAGCGCGCGCGCCTGCGCCTCGCCTTTCACGAACCAGACCCGGTTTAGACGAACTGCTCGCGGATCAGCCGCTCTTCCAACCCGTGGCCCGGGTCGAACAGCAGCGTGTGGGAAATGCTTGGCTCGGACGCGATCTCCACCCAGGCCACATCATGGCTCTCGGTGCTGTCCGCGCTTGCGTTGACCGGGCGCTTCTCGCGCTCCAACACATCAAAGCGCACTGTCGCCGATTTGGGCAAAAGCGCCCCGCGCCAGCGACGCGGGCGAAAAGCGGCCATGGCCGTGAGGGCCAGGATATCCGCATCAATCGGCAAAATAGGCCCGTGGGCGGAGTAATTGTAGGCGGTGGAGCCTGCGGGCGTCGCCACCAGCGCACCATCGCAGACCAACTCGCCCAACCGCACCCGCCCATCGACAGAAATTTTCAGTTTGGCCGCCTGGGCCCCTTTGCGCAGCAAAGACACCTCGTTGATGGCAAGGGCTTCGCTGACCTGACCATCCCCGTCGCTCGCGCGCATTTTCAGCGGGTTGATGGTGGCGACCTCGGCTTGGTCCAAGCGGTCCCTAAGGTCGCCTTCGGCATAGCCGTTCATCAAAAACCCGACCGTGCCTCGGTTCATGCCATAGACCGGGCGCCCATGGGCCATGTTCGCGTGCAACGTGGACAGCATGAAACCGTCCCCGCCCAGCGCTACGATGACATCGGCCTGTTCCACCGGGTGCTGACCATATCGTTGGGACAGCGCGTTCAGCGCCTCTTGGGCCTGAGCCACGTGGGACGCGGTAAAGTGTATGAGAGCCTGACCCACCGGTCCCCCCTTGGCGATGTGAACCAAAGCTTAAGCGCGAGCGCCGAAATCTCAAGCGCTCTCAGACCATTATCTCAGGGGCTGTGGCGCGGCGGGACTAGTTGCGATTGGCCAGGTAAAGGCCCAAGATGTCCGAGCTGGCGCCGTCGACCGCCAGCACGCCCCCTGCCTCTTGCACTCCGCCATTGCCAAAGAACGACCCATCATGGGACTGGGTGCCAGAGGTGTTCACCCCGTTGGTGGCGGTGATCGCCCCCCCCGAAAACCCAGTGCCCGCGATGGTCGCACCGGTGATGGTGATCGTGGTTACGTTGTTGACGTTGGTATCCGGGTTGCCGGGGGTCTGCTGGATCCCATCAAGGTTGCCAAGGGTCACGTTGACGGTTCCGGCCCCGAAATCCGCCGTGATCGACGAGGTGCCGGCCAGATCGAACACGGAGGTGCCATCCGCGATGGTGACAACGGAGGCACCGGAGTAGTTCACAACGTTCGACCCCGGCATGTCGGCCAATCTGGGCACCATTCCGATCACCCCCAGCGCCGAGCCGCCATTGCCCGTATTGTCAAAGACGCGCGAATAGCTTTGGCCGTTTGGGGTCGAAAACTCGACCTCGCCGCCCGCGTTCAGATCGCTGAAGGTCAGGGTGCTGTTGGTGTCACCCGCCAGGACCGTGCCCTGTATCTCGTCGCTGTTCTGATCGAACGTACCCGCTTGGACGGTGGTGCCGGGAGTGCCCGCTGTGTTCAGGCTCAGCACCGCCAAATCCTCGGTGCTGTCGCTTGGATAGGGATCGACGAAGTTCAGCACCGGTGCGCCAGTGGGCGTCCCACTGGTCGAGCCCCCACCGCCACATGCCGCCAAAGCGGCCAAAAGGCAGGCGGCCAGACCTGCGGGGGCCACGGCCCTAAAGGATGAAGTCATTCGTGCTCAGCTCTTCAATGTCTACTTCGATCAGAACGATGGTGGTGCCGGCCCGGGTCAGGACCGCGTCCGCCCCATCCTGCACAAAGGCGTTCAGCGCCTGACTGGTGGAGGAAAAGCCCAAGCCCCCCACATCCAACACATCCGAGCCGGGGGTGAAATCCTGGCCGCCGACGGCCGCTGAGGATAGGGTGTCCGTTGGCAGCGAGATCCGCCCGATCGTATTAACGCCATCGCTGGGCGTGAAGACAAAACGATCCGCCCCACCGCCGCCCATCAGCAAATCGGTGCCGGCACCGGGGATCAGCGTGTCGTTGCCCGCAAACAGGCCGCTGAACGCATCGCCAAGGATCACGTCGTTGCCCGAGCCGCCATCCAACGTGTCGTTGCCGACCCCGCCCAGCAGAAGATCGTTGTCGCCCCCCCCGTTGAGCGTGCTGGACCCGCCCAAATTGGCAATGGTGTCACTGCCGCCATTGCCGCTGAGGGTGGAGTTGCCATAGCCATCCACGATCAGATCATCACCCGACCCGCCTTGGGCGTTGTCATTGCCGTTCAAGGTATAGATCGCCACATCCGCCGAGTTGGTGGATTGGTTGATCGTGTTCGCCCCGTTGGAGCCTGTAAACGTGCTCGACGGGGGGGGCGGTGGCGGCGTGTCCGCCGGGCCATAGATCAGTTGCGCCCCAGCAATATCGCCCGCGCCAAGATCACGCTGGCTGCCGATGGAAAAGTTCATGATCTGGGTGCCGTCCGACACATGGCCCAGGCCGATGGTGTGCCCGATTTCGTGCAGCGCGACCTCGTAGAAGATGTCGTTGTCGACCTGTTGGGCCGAAGCATTGCGATTGAAATCCGCGATATCAAAACGGATGTCGGCACTGCTGAGCGTGTCATACCCGCTCGGCCCGCCGAAAAAGCTGTAGCCCGCGATGGCAATCGCGCCGCCCGGCGTGCCAAGATCACCCGTGTCGTCCCAGGCAATCTCGATATCCGCATTGGCATTGTCGGCGATCTGCACAAAGTCGATGTCGATCACCTCCTCCCACCGGGCGAAGGCATCGCTGACCGCATTGCGATAGGCGCTTTCCGACATAAAGGCCGAGCCTGCAGCGGCGCTGAAGCTCCATGTCACGGTGCCGCCCGTTGTTCCGCCAGCGGACGAGCCCCATTTGGTGCCAAGCAGATCGTAACTGGTGCTCGACGCCGCCGAGCCAGAGCCAGAGGTCGCCGCCCCCGATCCCGAATGGGCCGCAAGACAGCCGCCGCAGCAACAGCCCCCCATGTGGAACTGGGGTTGAGTTAGAAGATCGTCGTCAGATGTCATGGTGGGGGTTCAACCGTTCAAACGATACCAGCCGATTAAAGGCGCTGACCATAACGGCGAAACTTTGACGGAAAGCCAAGGGCAAAGGCCCCCTAGTGGAAAACTGGGCGGGCTTTCGCCGCTCGCGACGGAACCGAAGGGATCAAAACCGAATAGTTACCCTCCACGCCCGCGCGCAAGGATGCACGGCGCAGCAGATCGGTCGCATCCTCGGCACCCCGTGGCAGGCCCGCCCCGTCCAGGGGCTTGTCCGCCCGCACCTCGAACGAATGGCGCGCCTTGTTGATCACCTCGTGAAACAGGGTGATGTCGCGCAAAGTAGGGTGCAACGCATCGAACAGGTAAAACAGCGCCGAGTTGCGCGCTTTGATGTGCATGGGCACCACAGGCAGCTTGTACTTTCGGGCCAGCATCGCCGCCGACGGCATCCAAGGCCGCTCGTACAACCGCAGACCCCGACGCTTGGCCAGGCGTCCCGACGGAAAGAGCACCCCAAGACGCCCCTGCCCAAACGCGTTGGCCGCATAGGTCAGCGTTTCGCGGTTGGACGAGTGAGAGCGCTTGTCTTTGCGCCATTCCACTGGGGCGATGATATCCTCCAACTGGGGCATGACGCGGATCGCGTCCCGGTTGGCAAAGAAAAACAAATCGGGCCGGCGTTTGGCCAAGACCGACCACATGATGATGCCATCGGCGATGCCCGTGGGGTGGTTGCACACCACAATGGCAGGGCCCGAGGCGGGAATGTTTTCAATGCCATGGGCTTCGACATTGCGCGCGATCATAGCGGCAAGCTCGTCCATCAAATCGGTCGAAGACATGGGCGACAACCGCGTTCCGATCTCGACCGTTTTGTCGTACCCTAGCATCAGATGCAAAAGGCCGCGGACCACCCGAACGTGTCCGCCTTGGCGATAAAGCCACGGAGCCCGTTCCGCGATCAAAGGATCAACGCGTTCTTTCATGAACCTGCGCCCCTCTCCCGTGCTGCCATATCTGCAGTTATGGTCGTTTCACGCGTTATAGCGCCCTTCGCACCTGATGCAAAGACAGGTGGCAAGAATTGGCGCGGCTCTCAGCCCCCTTGCGTGGGCATGGGATAAAACCCTTTGCGGTAGATCCTTTTTGCGTCAGGCGCGGGGCAGGCGCGTTGAAAGGCAGGGCGCGCGCAAAGGGTTTCGCAATAGCGCGCAACGTTCGGCAGGTCGTCCAAGGGCACAAAGCGGCGAGCAACGCTGACGCCATAGCCCATGTTACAATCAACCCCGCTGAACCCGCTTGGCAGCAAATAGGTTTGCCCTTGCAGGGCTTGCTCCAGCACGCCAAGCGCTTTGAGCAGGCGTTTGGCCTCCAACACCATCAACAAGGGCGAGCGATCCTTGTCGTCGTAGATCACGATGTGCTGCTGGGTCAGCGCGGCGATATGCACCGCCAGCGTCTCGGCATAGTGCAGCCATTGTAGCCAGGCCACGCGCTCGCGATGACCGGGCGCGCGCCCCAGTTGGGGGGCATATGTCTCGCACAGGTATTCTGTGATAGCGCCGGTCTCGAACAGGGTGAGGTCGCCATCTTGCAGCGCGGGCACGCGACCCAAAGGATGAATCGCCAGATACTCGGGCTGGCGCAGGGACTTATCGAAAGGCCGTTCGACCAGGGAAAAGGGCGTCCCGATCTCGTAAAGCAACCACAAACTGCGGAATGAGCGGGCATCGATCGCATGGTGCAGGGTCAATTCTGGCATGGCACACCTGTTTTGGGGCTCAACAGACCTGCGACAACTTGACCAGGCCTGTGGCTAGCCTATCCTTTGGTCCAGGAATTTCCAGCCAGCAAATGGCCATCAAATGGAGCGTGCCGATGTCCTTTTCCTCCAAGACTTTTCTGATCACCGCCGCCGCTGTCCTGGTGGGCACCATGGTCACAGCCGGCGGTCACTCGCCCCTTGAGAAGCGCCAGGCCGCGATGAAAGTGGTGGGAGGCTCGACAAAGACCATTGGCGATATGCTCAAAGGCTCCACCGATTTCGACGCGGCCAAGGCCAATGCCGCCATGGTCGCGATGCAAGAGGCTGTGGCCGAGTATGGCACCTACTTCCCCGAAGGCTCGGACGCCCCCACATCCGAGGCGGGGCCTGCGATCTGGACGGATCGCGCGGGCTTTGATGCGGTGTTGGCGAAGTTCCAGGCCGATATCGCGGCCGGTGTGGATGCCGCACCCACCGACCAAGCGGGCGTGGGGGCTGCATTTGGCGCGATCGCTGCCAATTGTCGAACCTGCCACACGTCCTATCGCGTGAAAAAGTAAGCCAAAGGCGATGTTCAAGCGCCTGGTGAAGGCGGCCCTGGCGGTTGTGCCTTTGGGGGCAGCCGCCCTTTATATCGCGACGATGCCCGCGACCGTCGCCCCGCAAGAGCTGGGCCCCCGTCAGGTGGATCTTGCCCGCGGCGAAGCTGTGTTTTGGGCCAGTGGGTGTGCCTCGTGCCACGCGGGCGACGGCGGCGACAAGCGCGTTTTGGCAGGCGGGGTGCGTCTTGCCTCGCCTTACGGCGTGTTCGTGGCCCCCAACATCTCGCCCGACCCCAAGGCAGGCATCGGAGGGTGGAGCGAAGCGGAGTTCGTCACCGCGATGCTCAAAGGCACCAGCCCCGAGGGAGAACATTACTATCCAGCCTTCCCTTACGGCTCTTACGCCAAGATGACCTTGGGGGATGTGCGCGACCTGTGGGGCTATTTGCAAAGCTTGCCGCCCACGGATGTGGTGGCACCTCGGAACGAGCTGGGCTTTCCGTTCAACATCCGCAGGGCGGTGGGCTTGTGGAAACTGCTCTATCTCAGCCCAGAGCCGGTGATCGATGGCGCGCCCGAACCGGGGCGCTATCTGGTCGAAGGCCCGGGCCATTGTGCGGAGTGTCACACGCCCCGGGATCTTGCTGGTGGGCTGAAAACAGATCAGTGGATGGCGGGCGCACCAAACCCGTCGGGCCCCGGGCGCATCCCCAACATCACCCCGTCCGACAGCGGCATCGGGTCCTGGACGGCAGAGGACATCGCCTATTATTTGGAAAGCGGTTTCACCCCAGAATTCGACAGCGCTGGCGGCTCGATGGCCAAGGTGGTGGACAACACCGCGCGCATGACACCCCAAGAGCGTATGGCGATTGCGACCTATCTCAAAGCCATCCCACCCCGGTGAGGGGCCGCACCCCTTGGGGCCATTGAGGCCCCTGCGGCGTGCGCTGCCGCGTACATTTGGCTGGGGTCCCGCCTTGCGCGCTGCGCGGGGCTGACGCACGATCCAAAGGGGCGCGCACCGATGGTTCCCACACTTAGCTGCCCGACCTAGCCGCCAGCAGATGCGCCCTTGGGCATCCGGGCGCGAACAGCCTCTGCCAACGCCCGATGATCCCTGTGCAACCGGGTGAAAAAGACCGAAGTTCCGCCCTGCCCCATGACCTCGAAGAACACCGCGCCCTCGCGCAGTCCAACGATCTGGTCCCATGTCAGCCGTGCGCGTCGCGCCGACCAGCGCAGGATAGACAAACTGGCGCAGCCTTCGAGGCGTTTGTCGTCCCACACAACGATCCATGCCGGGTGGGCAGCGGTCAACAGCACAAAAAAAGCACCCCAACCAAGAACGGACAGACAGGTGCCCAGAACCGGGACCACCCCCACACTAAGCAGACCCAGACCAACCATGAAAAGCGCCAACGCCAGCAACAGCGTGGCCCGCCGCTGCGCCATCGCGTGGATGTGCAAGCCGTGGGAGAG
>JBCBNR010000043.1:0-12911 GCA_039821665.1 Pseudomonadota bacterium | reverse complement strand
AATGCTTTTTCTGAAATAGCATTTCGAAATCAGAATGTTAGATTGGGACAGATTGCCCGGTCTGGCGACATTGGCCAAAACTCCGCGAAGAACTTACCGCGTGCGTCCGCTTTTGCCTACTTCGTCGGACGGCAATATGACGGCTCCGGGGAGAAAACGGTCGTTCGATCAAGAAAGGCGAACGGCGGCTTCGTCCGCACCTTACCCAGTCGAGTGCTGTGCAGCCAACGGCAGGTCTGCGGATCGGGAGGGGCGTTTGCGTGTTTTTCGTGCCACCCTTACGACTTGCTTTGTTGCTCAATTCGCTGACGGCGGGGTTGTCATGATGGACGGACGCTTGATCTAGGGATCTTGCCAAAACCAAGCGTACTCTTCCGCCGCCACCCTTAAGCGACCCCGGTGAGTGGCGTGCGCCTCAATGTGCCGGGTCTCGCTTGGCGCAGGTGCGGGCCCCTGGGATGGCGCGGTAAGCCACGCCCCCCTTAATCCATTTGCGCAGGCGGAAAACTCGTGCGACACGAGCCCCATGAAAGATGCAGAATTGGTGACATTTGGTGGCGGCGACATTGATCGCGCCGCCCATTTGCGCAGCGATGAGGCCGCTTTGGCCGCCATGGCGCGAGACCCGCAGGCCCGCGCGCTTGCCTTTTGGCGGGGCAAACCGGCGCTGAGCGGTGAAGAAACACTCTCGCTGGCTTGGTTCCCGATGGCGGCCCCCGTGCTGGCCGAGGCCAAGACGCCGCCGATTTTCCTGGGCTTGGAGCATCAAGCCCCGCGCTTTGCCTACGACGTCTCGACCTGGGACGATCCGGATGCGGATGACGCGGCGTTGCGCGCGTTTGCCGACCCCAGTGCCAATCGCCATCCCAGCTTTGCCAGCGATGTGGCGTTTCGCGATCTGCGTGGCAACATGTCCTCGCTGAAGTACGGGGCCGCGGGCAATGCAGCGGCGGCCAAGGGGATGTTCGCCTGGCACCAGACCCATGGCTTTTGCGCACGGTGCGGGTCCCCATCTGACATGAGCCTGGCAGGGTGGCGGCGCACCTGTCCTGCCTGTGGGGCGCATCACTTTCCGCGCACGGACCCGGTGGTGATCATGCTGATCGTCTCTGGCAACCATGCCTTGATGGGCCGCTCGCCCGGGTGGCCTGAGGGCATGTATTCGCTGCTTGCGGGCTTTATGGAACCCGGCGAGACCATCGAGGCCGCTGTGCGCCGGGAAACCCTGGAAGAGACCGGGGTGCAGGTGGGCGAGGTTGGATACCTCGCCTCGCAACCCTGGCCGTTCCCCGCGTCGCTGATGATCGGGTGCTGGGGGCAGGCCACAAGCACCGCTTTGAAGATCGACCCGGACGAGATCGAAGCCGCCCGCTGGGTCAGCCGAGAGGACATGGCCGCCGCCCTCGCCGGTCGGTCGCAGGACATGAAACCTGCACGCCAAGGCTCCATCGCACGGTTTTTGCTCGAACGCTGGGTGGCAGACGCGGTGCGCCTGGCCCATTGATGGAGCTGTGCCACACAGAGCCCTTGAACATGCCGATGGGCCAGGCCTTTGCCTATGCCAGCGACGTCGCCCGCTATCAGACCTTCGCGCGCAGCCGCGAAACTGTGTTGGAACGCAGCCAAAGCGGCCCCCTGTTGGAAGGGGAGGTGTGGCGCCTGCATCGTAGGGGTAATTGGGTGGATGTGGTCTTGGCCGATTACCAACCGCCCACGGGGCTGGGGTTTGAAGGGGCCATTATGGGTGTGCAAGTGACCTTGGGCCTTGCGATCGAGGCTCGCGGCGACGCGCGGTCTGCGCTGACAGTGGATCTTGAGGTAAGGCCCACAACACTGGCCAGCCGACTGATCCTCGCGCCCGCCCTCTTGGCCCGGGCCACGTCTGGAAATCGTTTTGAAAGCGCAGTCAAGCAACTGGCTCGAACGTGGGAGCGTGACTATTGGGCCGCCCTGGGGGATGACGGGCCTTAAGCCAGCCAATGCTGGGTGCCGGGGACCTCAGGCGCAAAGCGCCGTCTTTTGCCCGATAGGCAAGCGGACTTCACGACCCATTGTCCCAGCAAAGAGTTATCCTGAGCGGCATTGGGATATCCCCACTGTGTCGGCCGAAACCCTCTGCGGGCAGACCCATCTTCGGGCCGAAGGGGTGCAGGACCCCGTCCAAATCCGTCAACTAAATGAGGTGAGTAGGCGACCGAAAGGTTGGCCAGACGAAAATGACCAAGGGCGGCGTGCTGAAACGCGGCGGAGGTGCTTCCTGGCCTACGACCTTAGCAACACTGACAAGTTTTGCGATTGCCAGTAGAGTGACCGGGCATACCAGTAGAGTGACCGGGCATAGGAGATCACAATGCGAAACTTAAGCGTGCCGTTGGTTTTGGTGTTTCTGGCCGGTACTGCGCAGGCCGATCCCACAAAAACGACGGAGGACGCGTTCGGAATTCTCAACCCGCAAGACACCGGGCGCGAGATGCTTCAACGTAAGATCGAGATGGGGGTTGTAGACTCTGTCACCTGCTCGCTGGGGGTGAACGCCACCAAGTACGACAATCATGAATTGGCGCGAGACCTGGCCCAACGTTGCGCCGAGGCGGGCTTTACCAAAGCGATGACCTGGGTCAGCCAGATGGAAAACAATGGATTGGGCACGGAGTACAACCCGGATGCAGCGGCCCAATGGGACCGTCGTGCTGCGGAACTGGGCGACCCGGTGGGGCGCTTCAACCATGGCCTGAACTTGATGCGCGGACACGGTATTGCGCAAGACATGGAACTGGGGCGTCGCTTTGTCGATCAGGCGGCGCAAGACGGCCTGGAAATCGCAAAACGCCTGCAAGAGGCCGAGTACGATCTGGACGCCGTGACGCCTGACGCTGACAACTGGAAGTACGCGCCGTTGTTTTAAGCCGCGTCCGCCCCTTCGGTGAAATTTCTTTGTGGAACGGCCCAGCTGTGCCTGTGCCGAGCCGTTAGCTTTGGGACCTTAGCCCATCTGCACTTTCACCCCGATGGCCATCGCTGGTCACTTGCCTGACGTTTACAAAGCGCGACCGGCGAAGGTGCGAACGTTCGCGTCTTGATAATTTACTGTGGGTGGTTGCGAGGGCGACCTCACGCCTCAGGCGCGTGTTTGGTTACTGGCATTCAAGCGTGCTTGGACGTCATAAGTATGAGGACATCTATCCTGGGCGCACGCTGCCCAGAGGTCCTGCCAGCCTAATCTTTGAACGACCGGCTGTCCTTGATTTGATCCCAGGCCCAAACAACCTCTTGCAACTGCTCTTCCTGAGACCGATCCCCGCCGTTCATGTCAGGGTGCAGCACCTTGACCAGCGCCTTATAGGCTTTGCGCAGCTCGGTTTTGGTGGAGGTGTCCGAGGCTTCTAGGATGGCCAGGGCTTTGCGTTCGGTGGGCGGCAGGCGGCGGGTGCCATTGGTGGACGGCCCCGCCGGGTTCATTGTGGCGTTGGCACCGAGCACCTGCATCGGGTCGTCAAACCCAAAGCGCTGCCAAGCGCGTCCTTCGGGATGGCCCTCGGCCTCTGTCTTGAAGGGTTTTGTGGGCCGCTCCCATACCTTATCCGCCGCGAACTGCTTCTCCATTTCCTCCTCAGAGTGGTTTTCGAAGAAGTTCCATTTTTGGTTGTACTCGCGAATATGGCTCATGCAGAACCAATAGAATTCCTCCAAATTGTCGGGATGCTTGGGTGCGCGGTACTTGCCCGGCTCGTTACAGCCGGGCTTGTCGCACATCCGGCTGGATGTCTCGACCGCCCCGGACCGGCCCCGCGCCTTGGCCCGACGCTTCTTGTCCGCGCCCACAGAGATGTCGAAATCAAACGGATTTTTGCGGTTCATGCGGGGCACCTTAAGGCTACTGGTCGAGTCGGAGACGGTAGTTTAGAGTAAAGCGGACGCAGGGAAACCCGTAACACGGTCTTGGGCGGAGGAAATTATGTCACGGTCACAGCGCATGGAAGCGCATCTGCGCACAGCCTTCGCGCCGGAGCATCTGGCGATCATCGACGAGAGCGAGGATCACAGGGGCCATGGCGGTTGGCGCGAAGGGGGCGAGACCCATTACCGGGTCGAAATCAGATCACAAGCCTTCAATGGCCAAAGCCGCGTTGCGCGCCAACGGGCGGTGAACGCGGCCTTGGCGCCAGAGTTCGAGGCAGGGTTGCACGCGCTCAGCCTGTCAGTGGAGGGAACCGAATGATCCGGGGCTTGATTTTGGTGCTCGCCCTTGGCGCGTGCCAACCGTTTGGCAATGCGGGTGTCAGTATTGGCACCGATGGCGTGAATGGCCGCGTGGGCACGGGTGTGGTGATCGGCGGGGTGACCGTTGGGGCCTCCACCGGCGTGGGCCTTTAGGGCGCGCGGCTCAGTAGCTTTTGTCGGCCGGGCCAATATTGGGCACGGGTGGAATGCTTTCCTGGGGCGTGTTGTCCAGGCGCAAAGGGGCTGTATCTGCGGTTTGCCGCGGCGCTTGCGGCTGGGCTTGGGCTGGGGCCGGTGCGGGCGCAGGGGCTGGTGCAGGCGGGGCCTGGTTCGACATCGCTCTGGGGGGCTCTGGCTTGACCACGGGGGCGTGTGCCGCGATCGCCCGGCGAAACACCAAAACCGAGTGATATGCCTCTTGAGCTGAGGACAGAACGCCCTTCTTCTCGTCAACCGGCAGGGTCTCGGCGCGCAGATACTCCCACCCATCGGCGGCCTGGGCGTTGATCAGATCGGTCAAGGCATGGGCAAAGCGGTCAACGGTGGTTTTCGCACCCTTCACCCGTTTTGCCCTGCGGGGCGATGCCAACACTTTGTACTCAAACCGATCCATTCGCCCATGCTCCCGCCAGATGTTGAGGTCGCCCGGATATGCCAGACGACACAAGGCCAGACAAGCGACAATCACGCGGCACTTAACGGGCCTGCGGTGTCTCCAGGCGGGCGCGCATCTTGTCCACATGGTCAGACAGGGGGGCGGCCAGTGCCCAAGCCCCGTCCGGGGTTTTGGCCAAGGCCGAGATCACTGCGACCACGCCATAACCCTCGCTTGCGCGTTGCAGCACCGGCGCGCCGGAGGAGCCGGGGGCGATGTCGCATGTCAAGCGCAGGACGGGCCCGGGTGCTGCATGGCGTCGGCAGGGGTCTTGCAAGGTCGGCACATGGGCCCGCCCGCGCCCATAGGACACCACCGCAAAGGGCGCATCGCGGAGATCCGCGAGGGGCATCGGTGCAATCTGCAAGGGCGCTTCGAGCCGCAACAGCGCTATATCTGCGGCCAGAACGGTGGATACAGGCGTGGGCGTGTAGCGATATGCCTCGGGCAGGACCGAGCGGACCACCCGGCCATGGGCTGCATAGGCCCCTTTGCGCCAAGCGGCCACGAAATGCACCCGATCATCGCTGACCCGCCTTTGGGACCTGCTGTGATACAGGCAATGGGCCGCTGTGAGCACCAGATCAGGCGCGACCAAGACGCCTGTGCAAAACCCAGCGCCCTGCACATTGACCCTGCCCACAGCCTCTAGGCCTGCAAGCTTAGCCCCCAGCAATCGCGTCGGCGCACCGTCCTGGGCCACAGCCGGGCCAAGGGCAAATGTGAGCATA
This sequence comes from Pseudomonadota bacterium, assembly GCA_039821665.1. Classification (GTDB taxonomy): domain Bacteria; phylum Pseudomonadota; class Alphaproteobacteria; order Rhodobacterales; family Rhodobacteraceae; genus CANLSM01. The sequence continues at coordinate 7,304 of JBCBNR010000043.1, read as the reverse complement.
AGGGCAAGGCGGCGCAACATACGTGTCCCCTAGAGGTGGCCTGTAGAGCGGTCAATCTTACCCGCTTACCCACACAAGTGCTTATATAGGGGAAAGGGGCTATGGACCACTACAACAGGCTAGAGCCAGCAAGTGCCCTTTGGCATCTCAAGGGGCGCTACCACGCAGAGTGCTAGGGGCCATCGGGTGCGGCCTGGGCCAGGTGTTGGTCAATCTGGCCCGCGAACTTCACCGCCGCCACGGGCAAGGGGCGGCCTGCGCGCTGGGCCAAGACCACCCGCACACTGGGAACGCCCAGAAAGCGCATCTGCAACAGCCGCGCGTTGCGGGCCCGAGCGATACGCGGCGGCACATCATCCAGGGGCCAGAGTTGCATCAGCGCACGCTCGCCGGTTTCGGGCGGGTCAATCGGCCCTTCCAATTCTAGGCTGGGCTTGACGGTCAGCCGCCGTCTGCGCAGCAGCCCGTCGATGCGCCCGCGCGAGGCGAGATGAGGGGCGGGCAAAGCAAGGTCAGCCTCTAGCATCATCTCGATTCGGTCCGGGTCCGTGGGTGGGGCCCGCTCGCCCGTGGAATAAATCCCACATAAGGGACGGTCCGCGGATGACAGGACTTGGATCGTGTCGCTGAGATCCGGCTGGACGACCAGGGCCAGGTCCGCCCGGTAGGCCATCAGAAGATCTACCTCGCCGCCCGGGGCCACGGAGATGACGCTGAAGGACACGGCCGGAAACTCCTCGCGGTAGCGCAGGATCTGGCTGGGCAGGAAATGGGCGCAAAGCTCGATGCTGGCAGCGATGGACACATGGCCCATGCGCAAACCGGCAAGATCCGCGACCCGGGTTTTGGCACGCTCCAACTCGGCCACATGGGCGCGGAACTGCTGGAAATAGATCTCTCCTGCTGTCGAGAGGCGAACGCCGCTGGCCACCCGGTCAAACAGCTCGATCCCCAGATCCTGCTCGAAGGCGAGGATTTGACGGTTCAGTGCAGAGGGCGAGATTGACAACGTATAGGCCGCAGCCCGGATCGAGCCGTGGGAGACGATGGTTTCGATCGCGGTATAGATTTGGAGGTGACGCATCCCAAACTTGTCTAAGCTGTGCAATCCATGCACAGCCCTATCGCAAAATTAACGGCAGACAGCAACATCATGCCGCGATAGCTCACGTTTTGCGCAGGCAGAGCCTGCTTGACCAGACAAAGAACAGGGATTTTCACAATGAAGAAAACACTGCTTGCCACCACTGCGCTGGCGATGATGGCGGCCTCTGCTGCCACCGCTGAGATCAAAGTTGGCATCCTTCACTCGCTGTCGGGCACGATGGCCATCTCCGAGACCACGCTCAAAGACACCATGCTGATGCTGATCGAACAGCAGAACGCAAAGGGTGGCGTTTTGGGCCAGATGTTGGAGCCTGTGGTCGTGGACCCCGCCTCTGACTGGCCGCTGTTTGCCGAAAAAGCCCGCGAGCTTTTGACCGTGCACGAAGTGGACGTGATGTTCGGCAACTGGACCTCTGTAAGCCGCAAGTCGGTGCTGCCGGTGATCGAGGAGCTTAACGGCTTGCTGTTCTATCCGGTTCAGTACGAGGGCGAAGAAAGCTCCAAAAACGTATTTTACACCGGTGCTGCCCCCAACCAACAGGCGATCCCGGCCACCGACTATTATTTGGAAGAGCTTGGGGTGGAGAAGTTCGCGCTTCTTGGCACCGACTATGTCTATCCCCGCACGACCAACAAAATCCTTGAGCAGTACCTCAAGGACAAGGGCATCGCTGCCGAGGACATTTTCGTGAACTACACGCCGTTCGGTCATTCCGATTGGTCCAAGATTGTCTCGGACGTGGTCGCGCTGGGCGCGGATGGCAAGAAGGTGGGCGTGATCTCCACCATCAATGGTGATGCGAACATTGGGTTCTACAAGGAGCTGGCGGCCGCTGGCGTGTCTGCCGATGACATCCCCGTTGTTGCGTTCTCCGTTGGTGAGGAAGAGCTTTCGGGCCTCGACACCACCAACCTGGTGGGCCACTTGGCCGCTTGGAACTATTTCCAGTCCGCTGAGTCGGAGGCCAACGACGCCTTCATCGAAGCGTGGAAAGCCAAGATGGGCGACGAGCGCGTGACCAACGATCCGATGGAAGCCCACTATATCGGCTTTAACATGTGGGTGAACGCGGTCGAGGCGGCAGGCACCACCGATGTGGATGCCGTGCGCACGGCGATGTACGGGCAAGAGTTCCCGAACCTGACCGGTGGTATGGCTGTGATGCTACCCAACCACCACTTGGCCAAGCCGGTCCTGATCGGTGAGATCCAGGATGATGGTCAGTTCGACATCATCAGCCAGACCGAAGAAGTGCCCGGCGATGCCTGGACAGACTTCTTGCCGGAATCCGCTGTGCTGAAGTCTGACTGGCAGTCCCTGGGCTGCGGGATGTACAACACGCAGACCGAGACCTGCGTGCAGATCAAATCCAACTACTGATCTGACTTGACTAGGCTCAAAGGGGAGGGGTCACCTTCCCTTTGAGCATCTCTGGGGCCCTTCATAAAGATCGAGACCTGATGCGTGTACTGACGCTGCTGCTGGGTGCGCTGGTTTTCCTAGCGCTGCCTCTGTCCGCTCAAGACGGGCCCTTGCAGGCCGTTTTGCAAACGCATGAGGCGGATGTCGCCAAAGCGTCTCGCAAAACCATCGAGCCGGTGTTGGCGGACATCGTGGCGACAGGACTGCCCGAAGTGCAGGTTTTTCTGGAACGCTGGCGTGAGAAAGAGGTGTGGCAGCGCAAGGACGACAAGCTGTTTTTCTATGCGCGCGAGCAGGCCGACAAAACCTTTGACCTGCTGGACCTGAGCACGCAAGAGGTTGTCGCCTCTGCCACGAAGTCGGAGTTGCGGCAGCTCAAGCCCAACTCGGGCGTGCGGGGGGTCATTGCGGCGGCCCTGGTGCAGTTTCAGCTGTCAGACCCGGATATCACAAGACGCTCTGACGGGCTGGATGCGATCGAGCGCGATCCCGAGCCATCCCATCTGCCCGCATTGCGCGCATCCCTTGCGGGCGAACCCGATGAGGCGATGGCCAAGCGCAAGGCCCGGTTAGAGCGGTTGCTGACCCTACGCTTTGATGAGGACGAGGCCGCGCGGGTTGCGGCCATCACCAGTTTCGAGGGGGATCTGGGTGTTGATGCGCGCGCGGCCCTCAACCCGCTGCTCAACACCACCCGCAAAGTTGCGACAACCCTGCCAGAAGGGATCAATCTGGCGGGCCGACTGACCCCCGGCGAAGATGGGTTTAGCGAGCAGGATGCCTATGCCCTGTTGGTGTCCGCAGGTCTTGCGCCCGCGCCTGTGTCGGACGCTGAAAAGAAATCGACGCTGATCGCGGCCATCGAAGACGACATGGTGGCAGGCATGCCCGTCGCCTCGCTCGACACGCAAAGCGCGCGCGACCAAGCCTATGCGCGGCTGGTGGCCAATGGACAAGCACCGCCCGATGCGAATGAACAGGCGCGCAGCGCGGCGCTGGCGTCTCATGTCTTTTACGATCAATACACCGAACCGTCTGCGCCGGTCACCGATGCCGCCCAGACGGTTTTGGCGGGCATCAACACCAAGGTTGGGCTGCACCAAACCATTGACCTTGGCCTCGACGCCCTGTCGCTTGCGTCCATCTACTTTCTCGCAGCCATCGGGCTGGCCATCACCTTTGGGGTGATGGGTGTCATCAACATGGCCCATGGCGAATTCATTATGATGGGGGCCTATACGGGCTATGTGGTCCAATTGTTCGTGCCCGACTATACGTTGTCGATCCTAATCGCCCTGCCGCTTGCTTTTGCCATCACATTTGGTGCCGGAGTCGCGATGGAGCGTTTGGTGATCCGCTGGCTGTACAACCGCCCGTTGGAGACGTTGCTGGCCACGTTCGGAATCTCGATCGCGCTGCAACAGATCGCCAAAAACATCTTTGGAACTCAAGCGCGCCCGCTGACCTCGCCCGAATGGCTGGACGGGGCGCTGATCATCAATGACGTGATCGGCATCTCCTATATTCGCATCGCGATCTTTGTCCTGGGCTTGGTGTTTCTGGTGTTGCTCCTGTTCATCCTAAACCGCACCCGCCTGGGGTTAGAGGTGCGCGCGGTCACGCAAAACCCGGCCATGGCGGCGTCGATGGGGATCAACCCCGACAAGATCAATATGCTGACCTTTGGCCTGGGCTCGGGCATTGCAGGCATTGCGGGCGTGGCCATTGGGCTGTTTGCCAAAGTGACCTCCGAGCTTGGGTCGGACTATATCGTACAAAGCTTCATGACCGTGGTGGTGGGTGGTGTTGGCAACATCTGGGGCACGCTGGCAGGGGCCACGCTGATCGGGTTCCTGCAAAAAGGGATCGAGTGGCTGAACCCGTCAAACACGCTTGCGGCTCAGACCTTTATGATCGTCTTTATCATCATCTTCATCCAATTCCGGCCGCGTGGGATCATCGCACTCAAAGGTCGGGCGGCGGGGGACTAGATGGAACGCTCTTTCTTTATGCGCAATCCCAGCGTGCTGATCTTCATCGGGTTGCTGGCGCTGTTCACCTTGGGGGTGACAGTGCTGAGCGAAGGCTTGGGCCTTGGGCTTGTCTCCACGTCCTTTGTGAAGACCTTGGGCAAAACCCTGTGCCTGTGCCTGATTGCCATCGCGATGGATCTGGTCTGGGGCTATTGCGGGATCCTCAGCCTGGGCCATTTTGCCTTCTTCGGCCTTGGTGGCTATATGATCGGCATGTGGCTGATGTATGCCCGGACCGAAAACATCGTCGTCACAGCCGCCCAGAACGAGGCGCTGCCCCCGACCGAGCAAGAGATCATTGATGCCATCGGCACGCAAATCTTCGGCGTCGTTGGCGGGGCGGAGTTTCCGCTGGTCTGGGCCTTTGCGGACAGTTTGCCGATCCAACTGGCGCTGGTGGTTCTGGTGCCTGGCCTTTTGGCCTTGGTCTTCGGTTGGCTGGCCTTCCGCTCTCGGGTCTCGGGCGTCTACCTTTCGATCCTGACGCAAGCCATGACCTTGGCCCTTTCGCTGTACCTGTTTCAGAACGACAGCGGATTGCGGGGCAATAACGGGTTGTCTGGCCTGCAGAACATCCCAGGCTCGGAAGGTGTGCCGCAATCGATGATCTCGCTCTACTTCCTTTGGGCCAGCGCGCTTGCCCTGGGCTTGGGCTATCTGCTGGCGGCCTGGGTGGTGTCGGGCAAGTTCGGCAATGTGGTGCGCGGCATCCGCGATGACGAGGCGCGGGTGCGATTCCTGGGCTACAACGTCGAAGGCTACAAACTGGTGATTTTCACCGGCACAGCCGTGATCGCGGGCATTGCCGGTGCGCTTTACTATCCCCAGGCAGGCATCATCAACCCTGCCGAGATCGCGCCCATTGCGTCGATCTATCTGGCGGTCTGGGTCGCCATTGGCGGGCGTGGTCGGATCTATGGTGCCGTCATCGGGGCGGCTTTCGTCTCGCTGTTGTCCAGTTGGTTCACGGGCGGACAGGCACCCGACATCCCCTTGGGCTTTTACACAATTCAATGGGTGGATTGGTGGCTGGTGCTGCTGGGCCTGTCATTTGTTCTGGTCACGCTCTTTGCGCCAAAGGGCATCGGCGGGCTGGTCGATTATGTGGTGCGCAAACCATGAGCATGTTGTTGGAGGTCTCGGGCGTCTCTGTCTCGTTCGACGGGTTCAAGGCGATCAACAATCTGTCGTTCAACATCGGCGCGGCGGAGCTGCGCGCGATCATCGGCCCCAATGGAGCGGGCAAGACCACGTTTATGGACATCGTGACCGGCAAAACCCGACCTGACGAGGGCTCTGTCCTGTGGGGCGAAAAGTCCCAATCGCTTTTGCGCATGAGCGAGAGCGCGATTGCAAGGGTCGGTGTGGGCCGTAAGTTTCAGCGCCCGACGGTGTTCGAGGACCAGTCGGTGTTCGACAATCTGATGATGGCGCTCAAAAAGGACCGGGGGCCGTTTTCTGTGCTGTTTTACAAACCCCAAACCCCCGACCGCGAGAGGGTGACCGAACTGGCCGAGGAGATTGGCCTGGCGGACCAACTGCCGCGCCGCGCGGGCGAGCTGAGCCATGGGCAAAAGCAGTGGTTGGAGATCGGGATGCTGCTCGCCCAAGAGCCCCGCCTGCTGTTGGTGGACGAGCCTGCGGCGGGCATGACCGGGCCGGAGCGGGACCACACAACCGAGCTTTTGCGCGAGGCGGCCAAGACCCGCGCTGTGGTGGTGGTGGAGCATGACATGGATTTTGTGCGCAAGCTTGATTGCAAAGTGACGGTGCTGCACGAGGGTTCGGTTTTGGCAGAAGGCACGCTGGATCATGTGACCCAGAACCAAGAGGTGATCGATGTCTATCTGGGGCGCTAGACGATGCTGAAGGTGGATGGACTGACCCTGCATTATGGCGAGAGCCAAATCCTCTATGGTGTCGATTTGGAATGTAACCGGGGCGAGGTGACCTGCGTGATGGGCACCAACGGCGTGGGCAAAACCTCGCTGCTCAAGGCTATCTCGGGCCGCGCCCCGCGCTCTGGCGGGCAGGTGGTGGTGGACGGAACACCGCTGAGCAATCGCGCGCCTGTTGCCGCGGCTCAGGCGGGGGTGGCTTATGTGCCCCAGGGGCGCGAGGTCTTTCCGCTGATGACCGTGCGCGAAAACCTCGAGACGGGCTATGCCTGTTTGCCTGCGCCCGAGCGTCGTGTGGCCGATGAGATCTACGAGCTGTTTCCCGTGCTCAAGGACATGCAAGGCAGGCGAGGCGGCGATTTGTCGGGCGGGCAGCAACAACAGCTCGCCATCGCCCGCGCGCTGGTCACAAAACCCAAGCTGTTGCTTCTTGACGAGCCAACGGAAGGTATTCAGCCCAATATCATCCAGCAAATTGGCCGGGTCATCGGCTATTTGCGGGATCAGGGCCAAATGGGCATCGTTTTGGTCGAGCAGTATTTCGACTTTGGCTACAACCTGGCGGATCGCTTTTCGGTCCTGCGTCGGGGCGAGGTGGTGTTGGCGGGCCCAAGGGCCGAGGTGACCCGCGACGCGCTGATGGAGGCGGTGTCGGTCTGACCTAGTGTCCGATGTGTCACTAAAATGACATTGGAGTTCCAGCCCTGCGGGCACTAAGACAGCCCCAAAGACAGGCTGGGAGAGTGTCATGCGGGTTGCCATCAACGGGCCAGGCAATTGGTGGTGCAACTGGCCGCTGTTACCAGGTGGTGCTCGGCGGGATCGTATAGGTCGTGATTGATG
>JBCBNR010000042.1:0-12951 GCA_039821665.1 Pseudomonadota bacterium | reverse complement strand
CCCGGCCCACCTGTTTGCCCGCAGGTCCGGTTTGATGGGTGACCAAGGTGCGGCCCAGCATGCGCTTTGCCTCTTGTGCTGCATCCTCGGGCGCGTGGGCAAGGCGCACGCCCCCCCCATCGCCTGCGCCATCTTCCAGAAAATGGCCTTTGCCGCGCCCGCCCGCATGGATCTGCGCCTTGACGACCCAAACGGGCCCGTCCAGTTCGGACGCGGCGCTGTCGGCGGCCGCAGCGCTGAGCAATGCGCGACCTTCCGCGACCGGCGCTCCCCAAGCCCGCAACAGGGCTTTGGCTTGATATTCATGGATGTTCATGGGCTAGGCCTATCTAAAAAATGGCTCTTGGTATGCCAGATACCACAGCAAGGATTATTGGGCAATATAGTGAGTCAGGCTGAAAACGTGTTGAAGGCTCGCAAAAATGCTGCGCCTGCGAAAGCTTTGATCAAGCAAAGCCGTTGCGAGGTGCTGGCGTTTGGTCTATGGTATACCAAACGCAACATTTGACTGAGCGACTGACCACAGCATGAAACTGCGCGCGATTGAAACCAACTTCACGCTCAAAGACCATGTCTATGAGATGTTGCGCGAAGCGATCATCACAATGAACATTTATGACGAGGGTACAAACCTTCGTCTTGATGAGCGTTCGCTTGCCGAGCAGTTGAACATCTCTCGCACGCCTTTGCGCGAGGCGTTGGCCCGGTTGGAGCAGGATGGCTTTGTCGAGATCAAGCCCCGCCGGGGTGTGTACGTGCGGCGGATGTCGCTGGACGAGATTTTGGAGATGATCATCGCCTGGGCCGCGCTAGAGAGCATGGCGGCCTCGCTCGCGGCGCAGAATGCCTCCGAGGTGGAGGTTGGTGAGCTGCGCAAGATGGCGATGCGCCACAATGCAAGCTCCGCCGCGTCCGACTTGTCGGAGTATTCGGAGGCCAATTTGCAGTTCCACCAGACTATCCTGGCCATGTCGGGCTGTGGTCTGCTGGGCAAAATGGCCGAGGGGCTGTTTGTGCATATGTATGCGGTACGCAGGCGCGCGCTGGAAGAAGATGATCGCGCCGCGCGTTCGGTCGAGGATCATATGGCCATCATTGATGCCATTGCCGAGCGGGATGCGGAGCGCGCGTCGCGCTTGGTGCGCGAGCATACGATGCGTCTGCACGCCCATGTGCGGCGCACCTGGGTGCGGTTGGAAACACAAGGCACCATCGCGCAAAGCGAGGGCCAGGCGGGGAGGGGAACATGACCGCACAAGACAAGATTGACGTCGATCCAGCCACGCTGACCGATGGATTTCATCTGCTGATCGATGCGTTGAAGCTCAACGAGGTGGAGACGATCTACAACGTGCCGGGCATCCCGATCACCGATCTTGGGCGCTATGCCCAGCGAGAGGGGATGCGCGTGCTGTCTTTCCGGCACGAGCAGAACGCGGGATATGCGGCGGCTGCGGCAGGGTTTCTGACCGGCAAGCCGGGCATCTGCATGACCGTCTCGGCACCTGGGTTCCTCAACGGTCTGACAGCACTTGCGCATGCAAACACGAATTGTTGGCCGATGATCCTGATCTCGGGCTCGTCCGAGCGCGAGGTGGTGGACCTGATGCAGGGCGATTACGAGGAGATGGATCAATTGGCCATCGCCAAGCCATTGTGCAAAGCCGCGTATCGGATTTTGCACGCCGAAGATATCGGCATTGGGGTGGCCCGCGCGATCCGGGCCGCCGTTTCTGGCCGGCCAGGTGGTGTCTATCTCGACATTCCGGGGGCCCTATTGGGCCAGGTTATGGAAAAGGTGGCGGGCGAGAAAAGCCTGGTGAAGGTCATTGACCCGGCACCGGCCCAAGTGCCGGGTGCGGACGCGGTGGCCCGCGCGATCGACCTGCTCAAAGGGGCCGAGCGTCCACTGATCGTTCTGGGCAAAGGGGCGGCCTATGCCCAGGCGGATGCGGCGGTTCGTGGGTTTGTTGAGGCGTCGGGCATTCCCTATCTGCCTATGTCGATGGCCAAAGGTCTTCTGCCCGACACGCACCCGCAATCGGCGGCGGCAGCCCGGTCCATGGTGCTGCGCGATGCGGATGTGGTGGTTATGCTGGGCGCACGCCTCAATTGGTTGCTGTCCCATGGCAAGGGCGAGCAATGGGGCGAGACACCGAAGAAATTCGTACAGATCGACATCGAGCCCAAGGAAATGGACTCGAATATCGAGATTGCGGCCCCGCTTGTGGGCGACATCGGGTCCGTCTGTACGGCTCTGACAGAGGCGATGGGCGCAAACTGGGCGAAACCCCCAGAGAGCTGGACCGGCGCCGTGCGCGCCAAGGTCGAAGGCAATGTAGAGAAGATGTCCAGTCGGTTGCGCAACAACGCCTCGCCCATGAACTATAACGGGGCGCTGGGCGCGCTGAAGGACGTGATTGCCGAGCGCCCTGACACGGTGCTGGTGAACGAGGGTGCAAATACACTGGATTTCGCCCGGTCTATTATCGACATATATCAACCCCGCAAACGGTTGGATGTGGGCACCTGGGGCGTCATGGGCGTGGGCCAAGGCTCGGCCATCGCCGCGGCGGTGGAAACGGGCTGCCCCGTCTTGGCCGTCGAAGGCGACAGCGCGTTCGGGTTCTCGGGCATGGAGGTGGAAACGATCTGCCGCTACGACCTGCCGATCTGCATTGTGGTGTTCAACAACAACGGCATCTATCGCGGCGACGACGAAAACCTGTCAGGTGGCGAAGATCCCGCCACGACTGTTTTTGTCAAAGACGCGCGCTATGACCGTATGATGGAGGCGTTTGGCGGTGTCGGCGTGCTCGCAACCTCGCCCGATGAATTGGGTCAGGCGGTGCGTGCGGCCCTCGACAGCGGAAAGCCCACATTGATCAACGCTGTGATCGACCCGGCCGCGGGCAAAGAAAGCGGCAATATCGGCAGCCTCAACCCGGTGTCGGTGGTGGCGCAGGCGCGGGCGGCTCAGCAGGGTTAAGAAAGGAAAAGACACGATGAAAGCTCTTGAAGGCGTCAAGATTCTAGATTTCACCCATGTGCAGTCGGGTCCGACCTGTACCCAATTGCTGGCATGGTTTGGCGCGGATGTGATCAAGGTGGAGCGCCCGGGCGTGGGGGATGCCACGCGCAAGCAATTGGTGGATGTGCCAGGGGCGGACAGCCTGTATTTCACCATGCTCAACCACAACAAACGCTCTATCGAGCTGAACTCGAAGAACGAGACTGGCAAAGAGGTGCTGACGCGCCTGATCGAAACCTGTGATGTTCTGGTGGAAAACTTCGCCCCGGGCGCGCTGGACCGGATGGGCTTCTCGTGGGAGCGGATCCAAGAGATCAACCCGCGCATCATCATGGCCTCGGTCAAAGGATTCGGGCCGGGCAAGTACGAAGATTGCAAGGTCTACGAAAACGTCGCGCAATGCGCGGGCGGGGCGGCCTCCACCACCGGGTTCTTGGATGGCCCGCCCTTGGTGACCGGTGCGCAAATCGGTGACAGCGGCACAGGTCTGCACCTGGCGCTGGGCATTGTCACTGCGCTGTACCAACGCGAGACGACGGGGCGCGGTCAGAAGGTGCTGGCCCCAATGCAGGACGGCGTGTTGAATCTCGCGCGGGTCAAGCTGCGCGACCAGCAACGGCTGGCGGCGGGTCCGTTGAAGGAATACTCTCAATTCGGCGAGGGCATCCCCTTTGGCGAGGCGACACCGCGCGCGGGCAATGACAGCGGTGGCGGCCAGCCGGGCCGCATCCTCAAATGCAAAGGGTGGGAGACGGATCCCAACGCGTACACATACTTTATCACCCAAGCCGCGGTGTGGGAGGCGATCTGTGACGTGATCGGTGCGCCCGAATGGAAGACAGCTGACGGCTATGCCACACCGCCCGAGCGGTTGGATAAGCTCAACGAGATTTTCGAGCGGATCGAGGCTTGGACGATGACCAAAACTAAGTTCGAGGTCATGGACATTTGCAACCCGCTGAACATTCCGGTCGGGCCCATCCTGTCGATGAAAGAGATCATGGAAGATGAGGGCCTGCGCAAAACCGGCACCATCGTGGATGTGCCGCATCCCGAGCGTGGCACCTATGTGTCCGTCGGCTGCCCCATCAAACTGAGCGACAGTCCGGTAGAGGTCGTTCGTTCGCCGCTTTTGGGCGAGCACACGGTCGAAGTGTTGAGCGATGTGCTGGGGTATACGGGCGAGGACCTGGACAAGGTGATCGCCTCGGGCGCTGTGGGCGATCCAAAGCCACTGGCGGCTGAATAGACGCAACGGGCGACGCGGGGACAACATCCGCGCGCCCCTTTAACGCAAACGGGGAGGCGCGACATGCGCGTGATCGTGATGGGCCAACAGGCGTTCGGCAAGGACGTCTTGGCCAAGCTGATCGAGACAGGGACCGACGAGGTGGTCGCGGTTTATTGCGAGCCAGATCGCGAGGGAAAGCCCGCAGACCCGATCAAAGAGGCGGCGTTGGAGGCGGGCTTGCCCGTGCACCAGCCTGCCAATTTCGACGATCCGGACACGCTGGCCACCCTTGCGGGGTTCGATGCCGACCTGATGATAATGGCCTTTGTAAACGTCTTTGTGCCGCAAGCCGCGCGCGAGACGCCGAAGATGGGCTCCATCTGTTTCCATCCCTCGCTGCTGCCGAAGTACCGAGGGCCCTCGGCGGTCAATTGGCCGATTATCATGGGGGACACCACATCGGGATATTCCTGGTTCTACCCCTCCGATGGTTTGGATGAAGGCGACAGCCTGCTGCAGTGGGAGTGTGAATTGGGCCCCGATGACACGGTTATCGACCTCTATTTCAAGAAGATTTATCCCAGCGCTGTGGACAGCGTTTTGCAGGTCTGTGATCTCTTTCGCGCGGGCAACCCGCCCCGCATCGTGGCGGACGAGGCGCACGCGACTTACGAGCGGCGCTGCACCAAAAACCACGCGCGTATCGAGTGGCACCGCCCCGTGGGCCAGGTCTATAACCTGATCCGGGGCACGAATCCCGCACCTGGTGCATGGACGACATTCAACGGTGCAGAGCTTGGCATCTTCGACAGCGCCCGCGTCCCCGGCGACGGTTTGTCCGGCAGGGTGCGCGAAGTTTCCGATGATGGCATTGCCGTTCAATGTGTGGGGGGGCGTATCCTCCTCAAACGCGTCAGACCCGCTGGTGGGGGCAAAGTCCCTGCGGCAGAGTGGGCTGCATCGGTCGGGCTGAAGCCTGGCGACACCTTTGGCACTTAACCCGACACAGCGTCGAACACTGAAAGACTGACATGTCAGATATCGAAATCGCCCGCGCCGCAAACAAAAAGCCAATCCAAGAGATCGGGGCCAAGCTGGACATCCCCACCGAGCATCTGCTGCCCTTTGGTCACGACAAGGCAAAGGTGTCCGAGGAATTCATCAAGTCGCTGGACGACAAGCCCAATGGGCATCTGGTTCTGGTGACCGCAATCAACCCGACGCCTGCGGGCGAGGGTAAGACCACCACAACCGTGGGCCTGGGCGACGGTCTGAACGCGATCGGCAAGAAGGCTGCGATTTGTATCCGCGAAGCCTCGCTCGGCCCGTGCTTTGGCATGAAGGGTGGGGCTGCTGGCGGGGGCTATGCTCAAGTGGTTCCGATGGAGGATATGAACCTGCATTTCACAGGGGATTTCCACGCCATCACGTCTGCCCATAACCTGCTGTCTGCGATGCTCGACAACCACATCTATTGGGGCAACGAGCAAGAGATCGACATTCGACGCATCGCGTATCGCCGCGTGATGGACATGAACGACCGGGCGCTGCGCCAGATCGTGTGTAACCTGGGCGGTGTGGCCAATGGCTTCCCGCGTGAGGCAGGGTTTGACATTACCGTCGCCTCGGAGGTGATGGCTATTTTGTGCCTTGCGTCCGATCTGGCCGACTTGGAAAAGCGCTTGGGCGACATCATTGTGGCCTACCGCCGCGACCGCTCGCCCGTGTTTGCGCGCGACATCAAGGCGGATGGCGCGATGACCGTGCTGTTGCAGCAGGCCATGCAGCCCAACATCGTCCAAACCCTGGAAAACAACCCGGCCTTTGTGCATGGTGGACCCTTTGCCAACATCGCCCATGGCTGTAACTCGGTCGTGGCCACGAAAACCGCGCTGAAATTGGCGGACTATGTGGTGACAGAGGCGGGCTTTGGCGCTGACCTGGGCGCTGAGAAGTTCATGAACATCAAGTGCCGCAAAGCGGGCCTTGCGCCCGAGGCTGTGGTGATCGTGGCCACCGTGCGGGCGATGAAAATGAATGGCGGGGTGGCGAAAAGCGACCTCGGAGCAGAGAATGTGGCCGCGGTTCAAGAGGGCTGCGCCAACCTTGGACGCCATATCGAGAACGTCAAATCCTTCGGCGTGCCCTGCGTGGTCGCGATCAACCATTTTGTGTCTGACACGGATGCAGAAGTGCAGGCGGTGAAAGACTATGTCGCCTCGCAAGGAACAGAAGCGGTATTGTGCAAGCATTGGGCCCATGGCTCGGACGGTATCAAGGACCTTGCCCACAAAGTGGTGGAGTTGGTGGAGGGTGGCTCGGCTGATTTCGCGCCGCTTTACCCCGACGAGATGGGGCTTTTTGAGAAGATCGAGACGGTGGCCAAGAAGATCTATCGCGCCGACGAAGTGGTGGCCGATAAGAAGATCCTTGATCAGCTGAAAACCTGGGAAGATCAGGGGTACGGGCATCTGCCCGTGTGTATGGCCAAGACCCAATACTCCTTTACCACCGACCCGAACATGCGCGGTGCACCCACCGGGCATTCCTTGCCCGTGCGCGAGGTGCGGTTGTCCGCAGGGGCGGGCTTTATCGTGGTGATCTGCGGGGAGATCATGACCATGCCCGGCCTGCCGCGCGTCCCCTCGGCTGAAAGCATTCGGATCAACGAGGCAGGGCAGATCGACGGGTTGTTCTGATGGCCAATACCCTTCACACCATAACCCTGCCGGTGCGCGGCGACGGCAAAGGCGACAACGTCTTTGCCCATGCTGCCCACATTGCGCATCGGTTCGCCGCCCATGTGAAGGTGCTGCATTGCCACCCGTCGCCGCAGGATTTCATGCCCTTCGGCGTGGCGGTGCCCGGTGTGGTGCGCGCGCAAATCGAAGAAGCAGCGAAAAACCAAGCGGAGAACGAAGCGCAAAGCCTGCGCGCGGAGTTCAGGACCCTGGCCGCTACCTTGGGCCTGCCGGAGAGCGCGCCAGGCTCGGGCAAGGCCAGCGCCAGTTTTGTCGAATACACGGGCAAGCAGATCGATGCGGTGCGCACCCACGGGCGGCTGGTGGATCTGATCTGCGTGCCGCAGCCTGACAGCCGGTTGAACCTGGGCGCCAACACTTTGAAGGCGGCACTTTTCTCGTCGGGCCGGCCCGTCATGATGTGCCCCGAGCGTGAAGGGCCCATTGAAAGCATTGGTAAAACCATCACTATCGGGTGGAACGGCTCGATGGAGGCGACCCGTGCTGTGGTCAACGCTATGCCGTTTTTGACCCGCGCGGACAGCGTGACAATCCTGACCACCGGGGCCACCCCGCACGCAGCCTCAGCCGAGGATTTGCAAGCCTATTTGGCGCTCCGGGATACAACGGCATACATTAACCGCTTCGAAACAAACGATAATATTGGAAAGGCATTGCTTGAAAAAAGTTCAGAACTGGGGTCTGATCTTCTTGTCATGGGCGCGTACCACGATAGCTATGAGCGCGAGACGCTGTTTGGCGGCAACACACAGGCTGTTGTGGAGCAGGCGGCGTTTCCCGTGCTTTTTGTGCATTAACCAAGTGAGGAAGACGTCAGTTTGTAAAAGATAACAAGGTGTTGCGAGTAGAGTTGGTTTGGCAGCCAAAGGTTTTCACCAGAAAAACCGGTCAGAGCACAGCGCAAGTAACATTCCCTGGGGTGATACAGCCCCAAACAACAGTGGAGGACTACGAATGAAGATTTTTTCAACCTTGGTGGCGACAACCGCCGCCCTGGCAATCACGGCCCCTGCGGCGTTCGCAGATTGGTCACCCCGCAAGCCCGTCGAGTTTATTATTATGGCTGGCAAAGGCGGTGGCGCAGATCAGATTGCACGTTTGTTGCAAGGTCTGATCGAACAGAAAGACTTGAGCCCCCGCCCCTTCATCCCGATCAACAAGCCCGGTGGGTCCGGTGCCGAAGCCCTGCGGTATCTGCAGGACAAGGCCGGTGACAACCACACGATCATGATGACGCTGAACAGCTATTACACCACCCCAGTGATTCAAGAGGATCTGGGCGTGGATGTGACCCAGTTCACCCCCATCGGCTTGATGGCGCTTGATACGTTCCTGTTGTGGGTCCACACGGACCGTGGCGACATCTCGGACCTCGACAGCTATGTGGCCGCCGTCAAAGGCGCTGGCCTTGATTGGAAAGTCGGTGGCACTGGGTCCGGCCAGGAAGACAGCATCCTGACGGCAATGATGGAGGCCGCCTTTGATTATGAGGTGACCTACATTCCCTTCCCAGGCGGTGGTACGGTTGCGAAGAACCTGATCGGTAAGCACATCGACTCGACGGTCAACAACCCGTCCGAGCAGATGGAGTTTTACCGTGCGGGCAACTCCAAGCCGCTGGTTCAGTTCACTGGCGAGCGGATGGCAGCCTTCCCGGAAACCCCAACGGCCCAAGAGCTGGGGATCGATATCGAGTACTACATGCAGCGCTCGGTCAATGGCCCTCCGGGCATGGATCCCGAGGCGGTTGAGTTCTATACCAACCTCTTTGATACGCTCTACCAGTCGGAGGAGTGGCAGAGCTTCTGCGCCGATGAGGGGCTTGACTGCCCCGGCATGATCAAAGGCGCTGAGCTGGGTGAGTTCCACGAGACCCAGCTTGCCGCCCATATCAAGCTGATCGAGCAGGTCGGCGCGGATAAGATCACCGGCGAATAAGCCAATCTGGGCCGGGGCATCAGCCTCGGCCCAAACTTCCTAAGACACACTGGCCTTTTGCACCGCCCGCAGAGGTGGATGGTCGCAGTGTGTCCAAAACCAACGGAGAGGGCACCCCATGACGACACGGACCGCAGAGCTTTTGATGGGCATTGCGACGCTCTTGGCCTCGCTCGGGTTGATGGCCAATGTCTACTTTGACGATCTGACCATCGGTTGGGTGGACGGGCGCGGCCCGGGGGCGGGTATGTGGCCGTTTTGGTTGTCGTTGGGTATGGCCCTTGCGTCGATCGCGACCCTGGTGCGCTGGTTCCAGGGCAAAACCGCCGAGAGCCGCTCGACCGAGGATTACATCGCGCCTGAGACGATCACCCTGGTGATCATCTCGGCTGTTGCGCTAACGGCCTTTCTGTTCGCGATTGAGTACCTGGGCACCTACATCGCGCTGATGTTGTTCATGCTGTTCTACATCCGGTTTCTGGGCAAACACTCCTGGGGCATCACGATGGCCTTTGTGATCGGCAGCCCGATTTTCATCTATCTGCTGTTCGAAGTGGCGTTGACCAAATATCTGCCCAAGGGCCTTCCAGTCTTTGAAGAGATGTTTCTGGTTATCGACAACATCCGCTACGAATACTTTTAAGGACCGGACCCATGGAAGCTGTTCTCGTCTCTCTCGGTGCTGGCCTGCTGCAAGCCTTCGAGCCGCTTAACCTGTTTATGATCTTTGCGGGCTGTTTGGCGGGTCTGTTTGTGGGCGCGATGCCTGGCTTGGGGTCGGTGAACGGCGTGGCGATTTTGCTGCCTGTTACGTTCCTGGTGCCACCCACGGCCGCGATTATCTTTCTGGCAGCGCTCTATTACGGGGCGATGTATGGGGGGGCGATTTCGTCCATCACCTTGGGCATTCCAGGCTCGTCTACCGCTGTTGCGACGGTTTTTGACGGCAGGCCCATGGCCCAGTCGGGGCGCGCGGATCAAGCGTTGATGGCAGCGGCGATTGCGTCCTTTATCGGGGGCACGATCTCTATCGTGCTGTTCACCCTCTTTGCGCCACCGCTTGCGATTTTCGCGCTGAAATTTGGCCCGCAGGAAGAATTTGCGCTGATGGTGCTCGCCTTTGCCACCTTCATCGGGCTGGGCGGGGATGACATCCCGAAGACCATCTTT
The DNA here is from genome assembly GCA_039821665.1 of Pseudomonadota bacterium. Taxonomy (GTDB): domain Bacteria; phylum Pseudomonadota; class Alphaproteobacteria; order Rhodobacterales; family Rhodobacteraceae; genus CANLSM01. The sequence continues at coordinate 2,819 of JBCBNR010000042.1, read as the reverse complement.
TCGATCCTTGTGGGGCTGGTGCTGGCCGCCGTTGGGTTTGACATCATCTCGGGCCAGCCACGCCTGATCTTTATGGACATGGTGGAGTTTCAGCGCGGGATCGAGTTTCTGGTGCTCGCCATCGGCATCTATGGCATTGGCGAGATGCTGTGGACGTTGGAGAACACCAAGGGGAACGTGACCCTGCATAAGGTCGAGACGACCTGGGCGCGGTTCAAAGAGAACCTGAGCTATATCAAGCAGTATATCGGTACGACGACGCTCGGCTCGCTGATCGGCTTTTTTGTGGGGACCCTGCCGGCGGCGGGGGCAACACCTGCGTCCTTGATGAGCTATGGCTTGGCCAAGACCTTTTCCAAGGATCCGGACAGTTTTGGCAAGGGCAATGTGTCGGGGGTTGCAGCGCCTGAGGCTGCGAACAACGCAGCCTCCACCGGCTCGATGTTGCCGATGATCACCTTGGGCATTCCGGGCTCGCCCACCACGGCGATTTTGTTGGGGGGGATGATCATTTGGGGCCTGCGCCCGGGGCCACTGCTGTTTGCGGAGGAGCCGGATTTTGTGTGGGGCCTGATCGGGTCGATGTATGTGGCCAATGTGGTGACCGTGGCGCTGAACCTCGCGCTGATCCCGGTCTTTATCCGGGTGCTGGCGATGCCGTTCACCATGCTGACCCCGATCATTTTCGTGCTCTGCGTGGTTGGTGTGTTCGCGACCACAGACCGGATGTTCGATGTGTGGCTGATGCTGATCATGGGGGTGATCGGGTATCTGATGCGCAAGCTGAATTACCCTGTGGCCCCAGCGGTGCTGGCCATTGTGCTGGGCCCCTTGGCCGAGCGGTCGTTGCGCCAGTCCTTGATCTCTAGCCAGGGTGACCCGATGACGTTTCTTGAGCGTCCCATCTCGCTCACCTGCATTCTGATTGCGGTGGCGCTGGTGGCCTATCCGGTCTTTGCCGCCATGCGCAGACGGCGCGCCCCTGCTGCGGAATAAGGGCAGGGGGCAGCCCCGGGGCGCTGCCCCGGACCCCGGGATATTTTGGCAAAACTGAAGGGCGGGGCGTCAGCTTTCGTAGCGGGTGGTGCCCCGCCTGTTTGCGTCGATGGGCAGGTCCACGAACAGCGGCTGGTGCGCGCGTTGAGAGCAGGCCTGACGCGGACACAAATGGCAGTTGATGCCGATCTGAGCAAAAAGCTCGGGGTCGTCTAGGTTGAACTTCGAGGCATAGGCGATGCGATCCACATGGGCGACATCGCATCCCAGCGCGAGGGTAAGTCGCCTGTCTTGGGTCTCGGACGAAAAGACGGGGCGGTGGACCGTGCGGCTGATGGTGAAGAATTTGGCGTGATCCGGCATTTCGACAAATTGGGGCAGGATCACCCCGGGTTGGTAAAGCGCCATATGCACGTTCCAGACAGGGCAGGCGCCGCCATACTCGGCCAGGTTGAACGAGGTGGAGTTAAAGCGCTTGGTGACATTGCCCGCCTTGTCCACCCGCAAAAAGAAGAACGGGACGCCGCGCGCGCCGTCCCGTTGCAGCGTGGTCAGCCGATGGCAGGCCTGTTCGAACGAGACCGAAAAGGCAGTGGCGATCCTGTCCACGTCGTAGCGTGCCCCTTCAGCCACACGCAAAAACGCCTCGTAGGGCATGACATAGGCGGCTGCGAAATAGTTCGCGAGTTCGACCTGCAACCGGGCGAGCGCGCTGGGCGCCTCCATCCCACTGTCTTGGGTAAGCTCCTCGAGCACTTCGCTGTACTCCAGGCGGCACAGGGTGTGGGCGAGTTGGAACACCCGGTTGGTGTTGTCCAATGCTTGGCTGAGCAGCACGACCTTGTTGTCTTCGTCGTAGACACGCAAAGCGCCCTCCATCTCGTCGATGGAGCGCACCTGGACAGACAGGTTATGGTCGGCCTTAAGCCGCGTTTTGAGCACTTCGTAGTGATCCTCGGGCGCGCAAGGGTAGGCGGCGCGCGCCGCCTCTGCGGCCTGTTCGACCTTGGGAAAGTGGTTGGAGTGGTTGCGGAAGAAATCATGGATGATGGTCTCGGGCGAGCTTTGCAACAGCTCGTCGCTGGAGCCCGCCACATCCAACTTCATAATCTTTTCCAGGGCGCTGCGGTGCGATCGGTAAAGATGGACGAACTTATCCACCAGCACGGGCGCATGGTCGATCGCGCCTCGCAGCTCTTGCAGGTCGGGCGGGGTGTCCCCGAAGATCGGATCCTGCAGGGCAGCCCGCAGATCCGCCAAATGGTGGGCGCTTTCGTCCTGGGTCAGATCCCGCCAATCGATGCCATAGACATCCGAGATGGCCATAAGCACCTTGACCGACAGGCTGCGCTGGTTGTTCTCAAGCAGGTTGATGTAAGACGCGCTGAGGCCCAGAGCCGCGGCCATCTCGGCCTGAGTTTCGCGGCGCTCCACCCTGAGGCGGCGCAATTTCGGACCGACAAGCGTTTTGGCCACTTTTGACCCCTATCAGCGCGGAAGTTTACAATATTACATTTCATCCACTTGGGGATTTTGCAAGTGACACATTTACCCGAATTTCCGTGTCAGGGACGCTTGCGCAATTATATTACGTCAGGAAAGCACGGGCCACGGGCTTGTGCGCGGACATTCCTAGTTGAAAGGGCAAAGACATGGCGTTCAAGATTTTGATCCTAGGAGCCTCTTACGGTTCTCTGCTGGGCACCAAAATGCTGATGGCGGGTCATGATGTGACCCTGGTGTGCCGCGCGTCCACCGCGGATTTGATCAATGCAGAAGGCACGGATGTGCGCATCGATGCGCACATCCGTGCCTTCTGCATT
>JBCBNR010000041.1:0-12981 GCA_039821665.1 Pseudomonadota bacterium | reverse complement strand
CCGGAACCCAGTACGGAATCTCGGTGGATGGTACCGAGCCTGCGCGCGTTTTTACCGTGCAGACCGGTGCGCCCATTTTGCTGCGGGGTACGGAGTGGCCAGAGGAGCCAAAATCGGGCCTCTTACATCGCTCGCCCCCCATAGAGGGCAGTGGCGAGACGCGGTTGGTTCTGGTGCTCGACCCCATCTTTGATCCAGTTGACGAACAGTGAACGGCAATCTGGGTCAATCCAGCTTGCGTCGCAAGCGGCGCAATGGCGACCAAATGGCGGCCTATGACGGGCTGCCAGCCCCGTTGCGACAGTGGCTGTCAGAGGCCTCGCTGCCCTGGTCGCCAGCCTCGGTAAGGCGGATTTGGCTGCGCTCCAAAGCCAAGGGGCTGACGCTTGAAGAAACGCAAATGACCCTCAGCCAGGTCGAAGCGCGGACACTCGCGCGCGATCGCCAGTCCATGGCGGGCAAACGCACGCACCTCAATTGACGGAAATACCCATAACGTTCGTTTCACGGCGCGCCTGTGCTGCTCTGGTGGCGCCTTGCCCCGTCCTGCCCATGACGGCCCAAATGCAGCCTTCCCCTGGACACTCTGCGAACTTGGCATCGCGATCTTGGGCGCCCCGTCAGAGGCCTTCCCGATCAATACAACAAGCCCCTTTTTAACGAAGCGGTGCCCGAGCAGCTTTGCCGCGTTGAGGCCAATGCCAAGTACCGCCTCGGTACGCCGGGCTTGTTGAATACGTCGCCTTGCTTTGGCCGATCCTCGCGGATGTGTTTCTGTTTAAGCTGCAGATCTCACGAGCATTCCTGTTTGCCGCCCTGCCTATCGTGGCGGGTGCGGTGTTTGCGGCCCCCGAACGGCGGAACGCCAGCGCGTGACGCGCCGGGCACCACGCGTTTGACGCTGGATAATCAGGGCGCAAGACGCGTCTGCGGCGCGCTTGACCTAAATCAAAGCCCTGCTTGATCCGTAAGGCCACACTCCCCCCAACGCACAAAAACGGAGGATGATATGTTTAAGACCATAACCATTGGCATCGATGGGTCAGACGCGTCGATCAACGCCTTGAGGGCCGCATGCGACATGGCACAGCGTTTTGGCGCACAACTTCATTTGGTCCATACGCCGCAACCCCAGACCGTGGCCTTCGCGCTTGGCGCTGTTCCGGGCTATGACATGGCAACCACCATGCCATCACAGGCCGAGGTGGAGGATGCCGCGCAAAAGGTCCTGGCCCGAGGATTGGAAATCGCCAAGGAGATGGGCCAACCGGTGGCCGAGACCTATTCCCAGCGCGGTGATCCGATTGCTCAGATCATCAAAGTGGCCGAGGCCTGCGGCGCCGATCTGATCGTCACAGGGCGTCGGGGCCTTGGCAATCTGGGCGCGCTGATCCTGGGCAGCACCTCCCTTGGGATTGCAAACCGGGCGCGCTGCGCGGTGCTTTCCGTGCCCTAACCTGTGCTGGGGGCTGAAACCCGCCCAGCCGCGCGACCTTGATTGCCCCAATGCGAGAGCGCCGCTAGGGTTTCAGACCTCATGGGACAGAAAGGGCGCGCATGGCTGCTGTCGGCAAACCAGTTTGGGCCCTGACCTTGGGTTTGGGCGCCTTGCAACTTGTGCTCGCCCTGGTGGTGTTGCGCGCCTCGACCCAAGACCCGATAGACCGTATTGCGTGTCTTGGAGGGATCTTTGCCAGTGTCCTGTCTGTGGCCATTCTTGCGATCGTGGCGGTTTGGGCGTTGGTCTTGCTGGTCCTTGCCTTCAGGAACATCGCGCGTCTTTGGGGTTTGCTGCCCCTGTTTCTATTGGCCCTGGCCAGCGCCATCGCCCTGAGCCTAACCACGCTGTCCATGTTGCGTTGCACGGTCTGAGCGGGGGCCGGTCGGGGTGTCAGCGGCAAGCGCCTGCGTCAAGGACGCTGCACCCGCCCCACCAGGCATCAAAGGGTTGCTGACGGCCAAGTGCACGAAAGCAGGCCCACGCCAAAGCAGACTTTCGCGGGGACAGGAGCGAAAAGCGGTAGGGAGCCCGAAGCGGACATCGGATGCGCTATCTTGGCGAGGGGCTTTTGCGTTGGATGGTTGTAGGACGTCAGTCTGCGTGCAACGTTGCGCTCCATGATTGACCTCTATTCGACCGAACCTGAATTCGAAGCCGAAATCACGATCCTGACGTCTGATCAGGGAGGGCGGAACAAGCCTCCGCACAACTACATTCGTTGGGATTTTGGTTATGCAGAAGATAAATTATCCGAGACTATCCATGCGATCTGGCCTAATTTCCTAGACGATTGTGGCTCTCCAATCCCAAAAGGCATCCCGCTTCATGGAACATTGGTCGCACGAATGCACATCGTGTTTAGGGATGTGGTGGACTTCCACAGAAGTCGGATACGCGTCGGAACAAAATTCAACTGTCATGAAGGAAGCCGCGTTGTTGCAAAGGGCACAGTCACCCGTGTCCTTGCTCTTTCAGGCTAAGCTCCGCTTCGTCCCGCGTCTTACCTGTCGGTCCGCCGTGCAGCGAATGGCAGGGTTAGGGACAACGCGGGGCCTTTTCGCACGGATCGCACCACTTTTGTCACACGGTTGTCGCTCAAATCGGCTGAAGGTGCGGTTGTTTTGGCGAGCGAACTGGTTGCGGATGGGCCTTAATGGGCGGGGAGTACTCTGTCGCGGCCAGCCGCGAGCGCCCTGCTTTGTGCTTTTCCAGGCCCAAGCCTTGGCGAGCCGCCCTAAGCGGCTGAGCAGGTTCCTCCCCACGAACAATCCTCGTGGCACCTGGGAGGCCCTCTTGGAGTGAATCACTATACTAGTATACTAGCTTGACAGAACTGGCATACTAGTGTCCCTTTGTTGATACCAGTGATTCCGAAAACTGAGCTTTGGGGCCCTAAGACCCCCCAGCCAAGATCGGTAAAATCATGACCAAAAAACTGGGAGGAAAACCAAATGACCTTTACCAAATCGCTTTTCGCAGCCGCCACGGCGCTGGCTGTTCTTGCCACCTCTGCCTCGGCCGAGACATGGCGCGCCTGGAACATCCACAATGATGGCCACCCGAACACGGCCGCCATGGATCGTTTCGCCGAGCTGGCAAAAGACGCCACCGGCGGCGAGATCAGCATCGATGTGTTCCACGGTGGTGTTCTGGGCTCGCAGCCCGACGCGATCGAGCAGGTGCGCATCGGCGCCATCGATATCGGCAACTTCAATCTTGGTCCCATCGGCCCAATGGTCAAAGAGGCCAATCTTGTCTCGTTGCCCTTTATCTTCAAAAGCGTGCCGCACATGTTCCGCGTGCTTGAAGGTGAGGCGGGCCAGACTGTCGCCGCCGCAATGGGCGAGGCAGGCATTCTGCCGCTGGCATGGTTCGACGCCGGTGCACGGTCGTTCTACAGCCAAAAGCCGATCAACTCGCCAGCGGATGTTGCGGGCCTGAAGATCCGGGTCATGAACAACGACCTCTATACCTCGATGATCTCGGCCATGGGCGGCAACCCGTCCCCGATGGCCTTCTCAGAGGTGCAGCAAGCCTTGAAAACCGGCGTTGTGGATGGGGCAGAGAATAACTTCCCCTCGTTCAAAAACGTCGGCCATTACGAAGTGACAACCCACTATTCGTTGTCCGAGCACCTGATCATTCCCGAGTGCATCTGCGTGAACACCACCAAGTTCAACGCCCTGTCCGCCGAGATGCAGGACGCGTTGCGCGGGGCGGCCCAAGAGGCGGCCCTGTACCAGCGTGAGCTGTGGTCGGTGGGATCCGCACAGGCCCGCGCCGATGTGGAAGCCGCTGGCATCGCGGTCAACGAGATTGCGGACAAGGCCCCCTTCCAGGATGCGATGGCGTCTGTCTATGCGGACTACTTGGCCGCAAATCCGGACATGCAGGCCCTCGTCGAAATGGCGCAATCAACCGAATAATCGAACCGCTTGCCCCTCGGACTGCGCCCGGCCTGACACCAACAGGTCGGGCGCTTTCGCACCTGGGACGGGACCATGGACAAGTCAAAAATCACGGCAACAATACTGCGACCGATGGACGGAGTCCTCGATCTGTTGGCCCGGCTTTGCGTGCTGATCGCGGGCGTATCCATCGTGGTGATGACCGTGATTTTCGCCTGGCTGGTGTTTGGACGCTATGTCTTGAACGACACGCCCACCTGGGTTGAACAGGTGTCGCTGTTGTTGGTCATGGTGATTGCCTTCTTTGGGGCCGCCGCAGGCGTGCACAACCACACCCATCTGTCCGTGGTGGTCTTTCGCAACATCGTGCCCCGCCGGGTACGCACCGTTTTTGTAGTGATCTCGGATGTGCTGATGGCAGGCTTTGGCGGTATGATGTTCTGGTACGGGGTCGAACTGACCCAATTCAAATGGAACACGCTTATTCCCCTGATCCAATGGTCTGAAGGGCTGCGCTCTTTGCCGCTGACGATCAGCGGGGCGTTGGTGTTTCTCTTCTCCACTGGCCATCTGATCCGCCTGTTGATGGGCCGTGATCTGCGCCAAGACAACATAGATCAAGGCTGACCATGGGACTGATGGTGCTTTTGGGCGTGTTCGCCTTTTGTGTGGTGATCGGCACGCCGGTGGCCTATGCGCTGGGCATTGCCGCCCTGTCCGCCTTTTGGTTCGAGGGGTTGCCGCTGTTCGTGGGCTTTCAGCGCATCGTCTCGGGCATCAATGTGTTCTCGCTGATGGCCATCCCGTTCTTCATCTTTGCGGGCGAGCTGATGTTCCATGGCGGCATCGCCATCCGTTTGGTGCGCTTTGCCCAGGCTGCCGTGGGTGCGGTGCGCGGTGGGCTGGGGATCGTCAATGTCTTCTCCTCCATGCTTTTTGGTGGCATCTCCGGGTCGGCCATTGCGGATATCTCGGCGCTCGGCTCGATCCTGATCCCGGTGATGAAGGACAAAGGATATGACGCGGATTATGCGGTGAACGTCACTGTCACCTCGTCGATTGCGGGCATCATCATTCCGCCAAGCCACAACATGATCATCTTTGCGCTGGCCACCGGCGGTGCGGTGTCCATTTCCAAGCTGTTCTTGGCCGGCGTCGTGCCTGGCATCTTGATGTGTTGTTGCTTGGCAGTCGCCGCCTATGTGGTGGCGGTCAAGCGGGGGTATAGGGCCGAGCAATTCCCCGGCTGGACAGCCCTTGCCATCGCGTTTGTCGGCTCGATCCCCGGTCTGTTGACCGCTGTGATCATCGTAGGCGGGGTGCTGTCAGGCGTCTTTACGGTGACGGAGTCCGGTGCGTTTGGCGCAATGTATGCCTTTGTGGTGACGCTGATCGTCTATCGCACCTTGTCGTGGGAGGGGTTCAAGACGGCCGTGATTTCGTCGGTGCGCACCACCTCGATGGTGATGATCCTGATCGCCTGTGCAGGCGCGTTTGCCTATATGCTCACCTTCAACCGGGTGCCCACCAAAACGGTGGAGTTCCTGCTGGGCATCACCGAGAACCCGATCTTGATCCTGCTGATGATCAACGCGGTTTTGCTGCTCTTGGGGATGATCATGGATATGGCTGCGTTGATCCTGATCTGCACGCCGATCTTTATGCCGGTGATGAACATGCTGGGCATAGATCCCGTGCAATTCGGTATGATCCTGTTGGTCAATCTGGGCCTTGGATTGTGCACACCCCCCGTGGGGACCTGTCTGTTCGTGGGATGCGCTGTCGGGAAGCTACCGATGGAAAAGGCGGTGCGCACGATCTGGCCCTTCTATATGGCCATTTTCGTCGCACTGATGCTGATCACCTTTGTCCCAGCGATTTCACTGACCCTGCCCAACCTGCTGATCGGTCCCTAATCGGCAAAGGCGATTTGCGCCTTGATCGCCTGGCTGCGGTCCGAGGCCAGATCGAAGGCCGCAACAGCATCGCGCAAAGGCAGTGTGTGCGTGATCAGCGGGCTGGGGTCCAAGCGGCTCGCCCGCAGCATCTCGACCGCGGTGAAAAACGCCGCGTGGAACCGGAACGAGCCGCGTAACTCGATCTCTTTGGCAGTCATGGCTTGCAGGGGCAGGGTCATGTCCCCGCCCAGGCCCAATTGCATCACAACCGCCCCGGGGCGCAACGCGGGTACAGCCCCTGCCAGGGCGGCCGCGATGCCCGAACACTCGAACGCCACGTCGAACCGCCCTTTGTCTGCCGCATAGGCGTCGAGGGCCGCTGGATCCTCGGCCATGTTATGGGTGGTATCGGCACCCATTCGGGTTGCCATCTGCAGGGTAAAGGGTGTGACATCGGTGGCCACAACCTCCACCGCACCGGCGCTGCGTGCCACCAAGACAGCCAATTGTCCGATGGGTCCACAGCCGGTGACCAAAACTCGCTTGCCCATCAGATCGCCCGCCCGTCGGGCCGCATGTAAGACCACCGCCAAAGGCTCCGCTAGGGCAGCCACCCCTGGGGTCAGTCCCGTGGCGGGCGCGCATTGGCGGATGTCCGCGACCAACCATTCGCAAAACGCGCCTTGGATATGGGGGAAGGGCATGGCGGAGCCATAGAAGCGCATCTTAAGGCAATGATTGTGTTGAGCGGCCGTGCAATACTTGCACGCATAGCAAGGGCGAGAGGGCGACACCGCCACCAATGTGCCAAGCGGCATGTCCACGCCGTCGCCCACCGCCTCGATATGGCCGGACACCTCGTGGCCCAGGATCATAGGCTCGCGTAGGCGCACCGAACCAAACCCCCCATGGTGATAGTAATGCAGGTCCGAGCCGCAAATCCCGCCCCTGCTCATCCGCACCAGCACCTCGCCCGGTCCGGGATGCGGCATCTCGCGCTCTTCCAGTCTAAGGTCATGGGGGGCGTGGGCGACGATGGTTTTCATAGGGTGGGTTTCTTTGGTTGACAGGCTATGGCAGGCTTATCATGTTATCGGTAACAATTTGGGGGGACAAGGGTGAAAGCCGCCCCTCAGAACACCAAAAGACCCGAGATCCAACAAGGAACACCCCGCATGTCCAGCCTCTTTTCGCTCTCGGGCCGCCGCGCCTTGATTACCGGTTCTTCCCAGGGCATCGGCTTTGCGCTTGCCAAGGGCTTGGCAGAGGCAGGCGCGCAGGTCGTCCTCAACGGCCGCGACACGGGCAAGCTGTCGGTCGCGTCCGAGGCTTTGGGCGGGGCCGCGACACTGGCCTTTGATGTCACCGACCATGACGGGGTGCGCGCCGCCATTGACGGGTTCGAGGCCGAGCACGGCCCCGTTGACATCCTGATCAACAACGCCGGGATGCAACACCGGACCGAGTTGGAAAACTTCCCCGCCGATGCGTTCGAGCGGCTGTTGCAGACCAATATCGCCAGCGTTTTTCACGTGGGCCAAGCGGTGGCGCGGCACATGATCGGGCGCGGTGCTGGCAAAATCATCAACATAGCCTCCGTACAAACCGCGCTGGCCCGGCCTGGCATTGCGCCCTACACAGCGACCAAGGGGGCGGTTGCGAACCTCACCAAGGGCATGGCCACCGATTGGGCCAAGCATGGGCTGCAATGCAATGCCATAGCACCAGGCTATTTCGACACCCCGCTGAACGCCGCCCTTGTGGCGGACCCTGAGTTCAGCGCTTGGTTGGAGAAGCGCACACCTGCAGGCCGTTGGGGCCAAGTGGAGGAGCTTGTGGGCGCGGCCGTTTTCCTTGCCTCGCCCGCGTCGAGCTTCGTGAATGGGCACACCTTGTTTGTGGATGGGGGCATCACGGCCTCGCTGTAAGCAAGGGGCGCGGGGCTGTATCGCAAACAGGGGCTGTTGGCTTGCTTTGCGCACACTGATCGGGCTGCAACATGCGCCCTACTGCATCCCTTGTGCAGGCACCTCGACATCGCAACATTGGGCCTTTTAGGGACTCTCGACGGTGACGCCACCCAAAGGCGTACACCCGGCAAACGCGTCACAGCCTATAAAGTGTTAGAGGCACCCATAGGACAGGCACACCTTGCCTTTGGCCTGTACACAAGCCGGGTGCCCCGATCCGCATTGGGAATAGCGAGCGCCGAAACAACGGCGCTCGTGTTTGCCGTTTTCAAAGCATAGAAAACACATGGCGGCAGGTGCGGGATGCCACAGGCACCGTGTGCGAGCCAGCCTCTCAGCCAAACCCAGCCATGCCCCCCGCTGAACGCCGTCAGCTGCTCCGACCCAAAGCTTTGCGCACCACCGCCACACGGGCCGCGTTATCTTCGGCGCTGTCCTTGTCAGAGCGCAAGCGCGCATCAATCTCTTGGCGCAGCGCGGAGAAGGCAGCGTCTTGTGCAGCCTCGGCCTGTTCCACGTCCGCCGTGTCGCGCCGCCCTTCACCACCACCGGGTGTGAATTTCTTGGTCATGCTACCCTCATTTTTCTTTGGGCACCAAATGGCGTGCAATCGTATACCGACAAGGGGAATTGCGCATTTGTCGCGGAAGTGGGCCTAGCGCAGGCCGCGCTCCACGATGTCCTCGGCCAACGCGCGCACGGCACGGGCGCGCGCCTTGGCCAAGGCTGCGGCGCCATCGCCCGCAATCGGCTGTTCCAAGCGGAAGCTGCGGGCGCGATCCGGGCCATTTTCCTCGGGCGCGACGAAGTACTGACCGCTGAGCAAGAAGGTCCCCGTGGCCGTAGGGTAGAACGCGCGCACCCGCACATCCAGACGCACCTGCGCGAAGGTGCGGAAGGGCCAGGGATCCGGGGCGACCAGCGCGCCGGTGATCTCTCTCACATGCCGCACCAAATCCAGGGTGACCGCCCGGGGCGGCTCGTCAGCCCATAGCAGCCCGCTCAGCGCCAGGGTGCCGTCGGCCTGTTGGGCGAAAATCTCCTCCGTCGCGGCATAGATCGGCATGGTCACCAACGCCATCTCGACACTGGCAAAGGGGATCGCCTGGCGCGCGCTTGGCGTCGCGTCCGGCGCCGTCTCAGGCGCGGCGGGGGCGACCCGCAATTCAGGCGTGGTGCAGGCTGCGAGCGCGCACAGAGCCAGGGCCAAGACTGTTCGCATCATCGTTACCGTCCTGTCAAAAGCGAGTTTGGATTGCGGGCAATCTGCCGTGCCAGCCGATCGACGGAGGCCGCGGCGGTTTCGATCTCACGCAAGGCCGTGGCCAGCTCGCGCCCCAGGGGGCCATCCCGGCCATAATCCCCTAGCGCTGCCCCCGCCTCGCCCGCCAGCGTGTTCAGGCGTGCCGCAAGTGCTGGCAGGCTTTCGCTGGCTTGGGCCAAAGCCTCTGCCGCCTCCCGCGCGGAGGCAAGCGTCAGGTTGGCGTTGTCCACCAGCCCGCCTGCGCGCAAATCCTCCAAGGTTTCGCTCAGCGCGGTCAGGGCCGTGTTCAATTCCACCGGGACCGCGCGGACCGCGTCATCCGCCAACAGTGCGTTGGCCGTGACCATCAAATCCGTGGCCCGCGCGGTCAACGTCTCCAACGACAAGGCTTCGGCGTCGCTCAACACATTGGCGGCCTGTTCGGCAAGGCCGGGCAGGGTGCCTGCCGCCGCACCCACATCTTCCACCGTTTGGGCAACACGGGCAACCAGGGCCGAGGCTTCGACCTCCGCCACCAAGCCACCCAGACGGGTGGCGGTGTCCTGCAAACTGCCGATCAGGGTTGAAACCTCGCCGGGCAGCGCGGCAAGATCCTCTCGGGCCAGCAGGCCCTGGGCGGTGCCAAGCGTGGCGCGCAGGGCGTCTAACGCAGCGCTGGCTTCACCGGGCAACGCTTGAACGCCTTGGCCCGAAATCCACTCCTCTGCCGTGCCCACCAGTGCGGAGCTTTGGGCCACCAGGTCGGCCAGTGCGAGGGTTTGGACTTGGCCGAGCACGGCCATCGCCTCTTGCGACAGGGCAGGCACCCCCTCAGCCGCGCGGCCAAAGGATTGCAGTGTTTCGGACAGCTCCATCAGGATCGCCTGGGCTTGGATCTCCGCCAGGATGGCGTTTACCTGCTCGGTCGCGGTCACGATACCAGCGGTCACAGCGCCCAATTGTGCGGGCAAACCCGCGATGTCATCGCTCTCGACCAAACGGCGCAGGCTGGCAAGGGCGGCCGTCAGCTCTGCCGGGGCGGCTTGCAGGTCCTCGCTTGCCACCAGGGCGGTGGTTGCATCCAACAGCGCAATCACCCGCGCAATCACCGCCTCCACCGGCAGAGCCTCCACCCGTTGCAGCAGGCCCTGGGCGGATGCGCTTACATCCGTTACATTGGCAGGCGCTGTGGGCAGCAAGGGGAATGGGTCGGCTGTCCGGTCGAGCACGGCCTCCTCCGCCTCGGGTATCTCCACCAGCTCCACCCGTAGTCCGCCCGTTAACAGGGACGCGGTGGCAAGTTGGGCGCGCAATCCCTGGTCCACCCGGTCGGCAAGGAAATCCAGAAACGCCTCCTCATCCTCGGAGGCAAAGCCGATGCGCCCGGGCACAAGGCGCAACGTGGCCAGCAAGCGCACTTGCCCGTCGCCAAAGCGCGCCGGATCGGTCAGCCCTCCGATGGTCAGCACTTCGCCGATGCGCACACCCCCCAAATTGACCGCCGCGCCCGCGGCAAGGCCGGGAAGGTTCTGATCAAAGATCACCTGAACCTGAACAGCGCCGGTCTCGCCCTCCAACAGGTATTGTTGGCGCGCTGTCTCTTCGTCCTCGTAAAGCGCGAACACCGGCGCATCCGGTAATGCGGCCCCGCCCGAGGCGAGGGTCTCGAAGGTCACACCACCCGAAATCAACGATGACAAGGACGAGAAATCGAGCGATGGTCCACCGGCCCCAAGCGTAAAGCTAAAGCCTGAGATGTCCCAAAACCGGGTTGCGCTTGTGACCAAGCGGTCATGGGGCGCATAGATCACAGCCTCCGCCTGGACCGTTTGACCGCCCTCGGCCAACGTCGCTTCGCCGATTTGGCCCACGGGCACGCCCCGATACAGAATCGGCGTCGCGGTGGGCGGCACCTCGGTGGCGGAGGTCAGCGTCAAAAGCGTGCCCTCGCGCCCACCGCTGAGCAACGGCGCGCGGGCAGAACCGACAAAGGTGGTTTGCGCAGCACCCACCGTGCCATCCCAATCCCCTTCCAGGTAAACGCCCGAGAGCACCGTCTCCAGCCCCGAGACGCCTTGGGTCGTCACCTCGGGCTGGACCACCCAGAACCTTGCGTCTGTGTCCACGAACGGCGCGATGTCTTGGCTTAGACGAATGTCTAGGGTCACTTTGCTCAGCCCATTGGCAAAGCGCACGCCTTCGACCAGGCCCACGGCGATGTCGCGATAGCGCAGTTCGGTTTCGCCCGCGCGCACCCCTGCTGCGGTCTCGAACTCCACCTGGATCAACGGTCCACGGCTGCTGTAGTTCTGCCATGCCACCCCAAGGGCGATGACAATCGCCAGCAGGGGCACCAGCCAGACCGCCGACACGCGTGGGCTCGCCTTTGGCGGCTCCACCGGTGCGGATTCGATTTGGGTCATGGTCGAACCTCGCGCGCCGTGCTGTCCCAGATCAGCCGAGTGTCAAAGGATCTGGCCGACAGCATCGTGAATATCACCGACAAAGCAAAGGTTAGGGCCGCAGGTCCTGGCTGGATCTGCGCCACGACCGAGAGCTGCACCAACGCGCTGAGAATGGCCACCACAAAGACGTCGATCATCGACCACCGGCCGATGAATTCGATGATCTCGTATAATCTCATACGTCCTTGCCCTGTGCGCGCCCTCCCGCTTTGCACGGTGATGCACAGATAGGCAATCGCCAGAAACTTCGCGACCGGTATCACGACCGAGGCGAACAGGACAATGCCCGCGATCAGAAAATCCCCGTGCTGGGCGATCTCGATAGCCCCGCCGATGATGGTGCTGTCGCTGCGCCCGGTTAGGGTGTCGGTGATCAACATGGGGTAAAGGTTGGCCGGTATGTAGCAAATGAACCCCGCCAGCCACCATCCCCAGACACGTTGCAGGCTGGTGGCCTCGCGACTGTGCAGCCGCGCCCCGCAACGCCCGCAGCGCCCATCCGCCCCCGGCCAGACCCGGGCGCAGACCCGGCAGGTGACCATGCCAATCTCTCGCGCGGTGGTCATGGCTTTGGCCTTTGCGCGTCCGCCTCGTCCAAGGCGGACCAGACCGACCAAGCGCAGAGCATCCGATCGACCACCACGACAAAGACCGCCAGCGCAATGAACAGCCAAAACGCCAACCCGAATTGCAGGCGGGCCAGATCCGCCACTTTCACAAGAGCCACCGCGCAGCCGATGATGAATATCTCGGTCATTGCCCAGGGTTTCATCTCTTGCGCCCAACGAAAGGCGATGCGCGCGCCGGGCCAGGGGGCATTCGCCCGTGTCAGGGGTGCGATCACGTAGACCAGAAGTGCTGTGCGCAGCAGGGGCACCAGCACGATCATCGCCACGGAGGCAACAGAGACCACCACCAGCACGCCCGAGCGAAAGCTGGTCGCCACATCCAACAAAGACACGCGATTGACGATGCCGGCTGCATTGATCTCCAGAAACGGGTGAAAGACGGCGGCAATCACCAGGATCAGATTGGCGACCGACAGGGCCAACACCCGCGAATAGGTCTCGCCGCGCGGGGCAATCAGCACGGTGTGACACCGCCCGCACACGGCCCGCGCGCCGCGCCCCAAACTTGGCACCCGGTACACCTGGTCGCAATTGGGACATCCGACCAAATCCTGGGGCGACCCTTGGGGCTGGGACTGTGCTGCGGTGGCGGTCATGTGGGGCTCGGCGCCTTTGTCATGGTGTGCCTAAGGCTAGGGGGGGCACAGGGGCGAGGCAAGGCCCCTACTGGGCCGCCGATATCTGCGCCTGTGCCACGGGAAGCCATACCGAGAAAAGCGCCCCGCCGCCTGTGGCGTTGCTGGCTGTGATCACCCCGCCCGCGCGCTGCACCAGGGCTTGGCTGATCGACAGGCCGAGCCCCGTCCCTTCGGCCTGTTTGGTGGTGAAAAACGGATCGAAGACCGAGCCGAGCAAACCTTGCGGGAT
>JBCBNR010000040.1:0-13010 GCA_039821665.1 Pseudomonadota bacterium | reverse complement strand
CAGGCTGATCGTCACCCGTTCCCCACGATGTTCGGCCTTCAACTCGATGGTGCCGATGGGGTCTTTGCCTGCGGCTTGACGGGTTTCATGGTCTTCCAGCCCATGGTCCATGGAGTTGCGCAGCATGTGCATAAGCGGCTCTGAAAGCTCCTCGATGACGGTGGTGTCAACCTCCGTATGCTCGCCTGACAGAACCAATCGGGCGCGTTTGCCCAGCTTGTCGGAAAGATCGCGCACCACGCGGGGCATGCGAGAGAACACGCTTTTGACCGGTTGCGCGCGGATTGCCATCACGCTCTCTTGCAGCTCGCGCAATTGCCGGGACAGCACATCGACGGATTGGGCCACTTCCGAGAGGTTCGCGTCGTCCACATCCCCAAAGCTTTGGGCAAGCCCCGATTGGGTAATCAGCATCTCGCCGACCAGATTGACCAGGCGGTCAATGCGCACCAGATCCACGCGCAGGGATTTGGAGGGGGTGGCGCTCGGGCTCGTTGCAGGTGGATTTGCTGGATCCGTGGCCGGGGCGGTGGGCTTTTGGGACGGATTATTCGCGTCTTGGGGCTCGTTAGGTGCTTCGCTGACCGGAAGAACCCTGTCTTCAGACGTGGGAGCCTCCTCAGACATGATGTGTGGATCGATGATGTCGATCTCAGCGGCCATTTCGTAAAACTCGACCAAAGTGTCGAACTCTGCTGGTTCGGATGTGGTCTGAAACCTCAAAACCCAAACAAGCGTCCATTCATCGGGGTCAAACACCGGTAGGGGTGCCACCTCCCCCTCGACCTTGGTTTCCACCAGGCCAAGCGGCCCTGCGGCACGGATCAATTGGAGAAGATCGTGGCCTGATGTGCGAAATTCGGGCTGTGGTGCGACCCGCACGGTCACTTCGCGCGGATCCCCCTGCGCCTCGGGCAAGGCTGCTGTGTCTGTGGTGACTGGGGTCGGGGCCGGCGCCCCCTCGTCTGCGGCGAGGATGGTCAGTTCTTCAAGCACACGTTCCATTGTGCCCGGGGTCTGGTCCGAGCCGCTTTGGGCCAGCTCGACCAACTGTTCCATCACATCAGCCGCGCGCAGCAACAGGTTTGTCACATCTTCGTTGAGCGCAAGTTCGTCGCTGCGGATGCGGTCCATCACCGTCTCAAACGCATGGGCAAAGCCGATCAGGCGCTGAAATTCAAACGCCGCCGCCCCGCCTTTGACCGAGTGAACAGCCCTGAAGGCGGCATTCACCGTCTCTGGCGTGCCTAGCCCTGCTTCCAATTGCTCCAGCTGGTCTTGCAACTCGACCAACAGTTCCTGGCACTCGGTGAAAAAGAGCGCTTGATAATCCTCTTCCTCATCCATCGCACATGCCTCAGGTCAGTTGATCGACAAGGCCGAGGATTTGGTCGGGATCGAAAGGCTTGGTCAGCCATCCGGTCGCTTTTACGGCCTTGGCCCGATCCTTCAGGCTCTGCGCCGTTTCGGTTGTCAGCAAAAGCATGGGCAGGGTTTGGCCCTCGGGCGTCTTGCGCGCGGCCTCTATAAACTCCAACCCGTTCATGTTGGGCATGTTGAGATCGGTGATCACCAGGTCAGGCCGGTGCTGTTTGAGTTGTTCCAGCGCCTCTTTCCCGTCGGAGGCGATCACCACTTCGTGCCCACCGCCCCGCAGGCAATCGGCCAGCATGTTGCGCAGGGCGCGCGTGTCATCAACGGCCAAAACACAGCTCATGTGCGAAACTCCAAAGTCATCAGTTGGTCGAACAACCCAAGGTCAGAAAACGCGTCCACAAAGACACCACTGGGGTTTTCTATGATTGTGTTGGCGTCGCCTGCCTCTTGTGCGCGCGCGGTGGCCAGGACCAAAAGGGCGCAGGATGTGGTCATCCGCTCCACCCCGCTTGCGTCGAAAATCACAGGGGTTTGCGTGTCGACCAAGCGCACCTCATCCAAGAGCGCATCGAATACATCGCCTTTGTGCAGGGCTTTGGGCAGCACAATGCGCTGCTCCTCCCCCGTTGGGTCGGCCCCCTCAGACACCAAGGCTACCCAGGATAGATGGGGTAGATGACACCGTCATACTTGCGCGCGCTCCTCGCCTTTTGGTCGTGATTGCGCAAGCTATCGGGTCAGAAGGTTTCGCAGTGTTTAACCGCGCCCGGCTTTCGTAAGGCGCGGTGTCTAGACTTTTATCGAACCGCTCAGAGCAGTTTGGCCATGGCCACCGCCGTGTCCGCCATTCGGCACGAAAAACCCCATTCGTTATCATACCAAGACAGGACCCGGGTCAGCCCGCCATCCATCACCTTGGTCTGTTCGGTCGCAAAAGACGACGAGGCAGGGTTGTGGTTGAAATCCGAGGATACCAATGGCGCATCCACAATCTCCAGAACCCCTTTCAACGGCCCAGCGCTGGCGGCGCGCATGGCATCATGTATCGCCTCCACGCTTGCCGCCTTGTGGGGCAGGAATTTCAGATCCACGCAGCTGACATTGGGCGTGGGCACCCGAATGGCCGAGCCATCGAGCTTGCCCGCAAGCTCGGGCATGACCAGCCCCACCGCCTTTGCCGCCCCGGTCGAGGTGGGGATCATCGACATCGCCGCGGCGCGCGCGCGGTAAAGATCCTTGTGCATGGTGTCCAGCGTTGGCTGGTCGCCCGTATAGGCGTGGATCGTGGTCATATAGCCTTGCGCGATCCCAAAAGTATCGTGCAGCACTTTGGCCACCGGGGCGAGGCAGTTGGTCGTGCATGATGCGTTGGATACGATCAGGTCATCCGCGGTCAGAGCATGGTGATTGACACCATAAACAATGGTTTTGTCCGCATCCTTGCCCGGCGCCGAGATCAGCACCCGCTTCGAGCCGTTTTCCAGATGCAGCGCGGCTTTGTCGCGGGATGTGAAGATACCGGTGCATTCCAAGGCGATGTCCACGTCACCCCAGGGCAGTTCTTTGGGATCGCGCAGGGCGGTCACTCGGATTGGTCCACGGCCCACATCGATGGTCTCGCCGTCCACCGTGACGGGGGCGGGAAAGCGGCCATGGACGCTGTCATATTGCAGCAAATGGGCGTTGGTTGCGACAGGACCAAGGTCGTTGATCGCCACCACTTCGATATCTGTGCGGCCCAACTCGACGATGCCGCGCAGCACGTTTCGCCCGATCCGTCCAAATCCGTTAATCGCAACTTTGACAGCCATTGCGGCATCCTTCCCTTATGATCAATCCCTGGCGCTCAAGGTGCGAGACACCGCGTCTTTCCATCCGGCATAGCGCGCCTCGCGCAGCTCGGCCGTCATGTCCGGGGCGAACCGTCGGTCCAACGCCCAGGTCTTGGCGAAGGTTTCCTGATCCGGACAAACGCCCGCTTTCATACCCGCCAGCCAAGCGGCCCCAAGGGCCGTTGTCTCCAACACTTCGGGTCGGTCCACCGGGGCTCCCAGCATGTCGGCGAGGAATTGCATGGTCCAGTCCGAGGCGCTCATCCCGCCATCTACCCGCAACACCGCCTCGGCGCTTCCGGTCCAATCGCTGCGCATCGCCTCCCACAGATCGCGGGTCTGAAAGCCGACACTTTCCAGGGCGGCGCGGGCAAACTCGGCCGCGCCGGAATTGCGGGTCAAACCGAAAATGGCGCCCCGGCAATCGGCGTCCCAATAGGGTGCGCCCAGGCCTGTGAATGCCGGCACCATGTAAAGGCTTTGACTCGCATCCGCCTGTTCGGCCAAGGCATGGGTCTCGGGCGCGGACGCGATCAGCTTCAGCCCATCGCGCAGCCATTGTACCACGGCGCCCGCGATAAAGATCGAGCCCTCCAGCGCATAGGTCGGCTTGCCATCCAACTGATAGGCAATCGTCGTCAACAGCCGATTGCGCGACACCACCTTGTTGGGCCCGGTGTTGAGCAGCGCAAAACAACCGGTGCCATACGTGGATTTCAGCATGCCCGGGGCAAAGCACGCCTGGCCCACCGTGGCCGCCTGTTGGTCGCCTGCCACACCCAGAACCGGCAACGGAGCCCCGAAAATCTCGGCTTTGGTGGTGCCAAAGGTATCCGCGCTGTCCTTTACCTCCGGCAACATGTCCATGGGAATGCGCAGCAGCGTGCAGATCTCGGCATCCCATTGCCCCTCGCCGATATTGTAGAGCAGGGTGCGCGCCGCATTCGTGGCGTCCGTCACATGGGCGGCCCCCCCGGTGAGGTGCCAGATCAGATAGCTGTCCACGGTTCCAAACAGCAGCTCGCCTGCCTCAGCGCGGGTGCGCACCCCCTCTACGTTGTCGAGGATCCAAGCCAGTTTGGTGCCCGAGAAATAGGGGTCGAGCAGAAGGCCCGTCTTTTGCGTGACCATCCCTTCGTGCCCGTGGGCTTTGAGGTCGCGACAAAACTCCGAGGTGCGCCGGTCCTGCCAAACAATCGCGTTGTAGACCGGTGCGCCGGTCTTGCGGTCCCATACCAGTGTGGTTTCGCGTTGGTTGGTGATGCCGATGGCCGCAATGCCACCGGGCCCGATACCTGCCTGATCCAACGCGGCGCGACAGGTGCTCAGGGTCGTCGCCCAGATGTCCGCAGGATCATGCTCCACCCAACCAGAGTTTGGAAAATGCTGGGCGAACTCCTCTTGCGCGGTCGCGGCTACCTTAAGGTCTTGGGTAAACACAATCGCGCGGGACGAGGTGGTGCCCTGGTCGATGGCAAGAATATGGGTCATAGGCGTGAAGATCCGGGTGCGTTCTTGTTGCGTTTTATAACCCTAGCGTAGCTGCAAGGGACGCAACGGGGGAACCCCTGTTGCGTCCCTTGCAAAGCCGTGCCACCACCAAGGCCCGTTAGGCAGAGGCATACGGCGTCTCGTCGTCCAAATGGTAGCGCTAACATCACGATTTCACATCGCGGGTCAATGGGTATTTCGCACAAGGCTTTCCCATTTTGCGGCCCCCCCATGGCCGTGATAGGCCTGCTGTCATGCCAAGCTTGACCCCGGATGCCTATCTTGCCGCGATCGATGTCACATGGGCGCCTGGGCGTCTGGTGCAGGCGGGTCAGTGGTGCGTGCGCGCAGGTGCATGCGGGGGGCAACGGGTCTCCGCCGCCACGGCCATGGCGCCCCTGGCATCCCTTTGCGATATGATCGAGGCCCAGCACGCGCTGGGCCAACCGCCCTTGGTGATGGTGCGCGACGGCGAGGGGGATCTGGACGCCCGGCTGCACCAAGCCGGGTTTCGCCTCAACGACCCTGTGCGCGTGCTCAGCGTCGATCCGGCCGCGTGGCCTCGCGCGCCTCAGGATGCGTATCAGACCACTCGCACGGACAGCCCGCTTGCCATCCAGGCCGAGATCTGGGCCGAGGATGGGATCGGCCCCGCGCGCCTGGCTGTGATGGACCGGGTGCAGGCGCCCAAAACCTATCTTCTGGGCCGTCACGGGGATGTGCCCGTGGGGGTTGGGTTCGTCGCTTTGGATGGACCGCTTGCCATGTTGCACGGTTTTTACGTGCGGGCAGAGGCCCGGGGCCAGGGCGTGGGCAGCCGTATGCTGCGCGAAGCGGCCGATTGGGCGCGTGCCCAAGGCGCGCAGGCGCTGTCGGTTCTTGTGCGCGAGGCAACACCTGGCGCCCTCGCGCTCTACACCAAAAGAGGGATGGAGGAGGTGACGCGCTATCACTACCGTGTTCTTGACACGAGGAGCGAGACATGACCGAACACGCCTCCGGTCTGCCCACGGCATTGAACTTGCCACAGGCTGACCCATTGCCCGAAAGCACCGCCAAGTTTTTCCGCATTTGCGAGGAAAAGCTGGGCCTGGTGCCCAATGTTTTGCGCGCCTATGCCCACAATATTGACAAGCTCAACGCGTTCTCGGCGCTCTATAACGATCTTATGCTGGGCGACAGCAGCCTCAGCAAGCTAGAGCGCGAGATGATCGCCGTCGTCGTCTCGGCCGAGAATCGGTGCTTTTATTGCTTGGTGGCCCATGGCGCTGCGGTGCGCGAACTGTCGGGCCGCCCCGAGTTGGGCGAGGCGCTGGTGATGAACTACCGGGTGGCCGAGGTCACCGCGCGCCAGCGGGCCATGCTGGATTTTGCCGTTAAGATGACCCGCAGCAGCGCCGAGATTGTCGAGGCGGACAGGCAGGCTCTGCGTGAGCATGGGTTTGAGGATGCCGCTCTTTGGGACATCGCTGCTGTTGCGTCCTTTTTCAACATGTCCAACCGCATGGCCTCGGCCACGGATATGCGCCCCAACATGGCCTATCACGGGAGCCACCGCTGATCTGGCGCAGCCTTGTTCTGGCGCTTCTGGCCGGGGGGGCGTTTGCGCTGGACCTGCCGCCCGGGGCGGTGGCCCTGTCGGACACGCGCGAGGATCTGGTGATGGTCGCTCTGCCCAAAGGGCCGGTGACCCCGGACCGACAAGAGACGATCACCCTGGAAGGGGCCTGGCATCAGCGCACTTGGCGTGCGCCGCTGACCACGGATTTGACGCGGCTGTTCGCCGAGATGCGCGACAGCCTGGCAAAGGGCCGCGTGGTTGCGTTTCAATGCGCAGCCCAAGCCTGTGGTGGGTACGATTTTCGGTTCCTTCTTCCCGTTGCCCTGCCGCCGGACATGGAGGTGGATCTCGCCGAATTTTACTATGCCCGGATGGAGGATGCCACCGGCGGCCATTTGGGCCTTCTTGTCTCGCGTCGGTTCGATACGGCCTATGTTCAGGTGACCCAGATTGTGCCGACCGGCGTGCAGCCTGTCTCCTCCGCCCCGCAGGCAGCACCTGTGGTTGTGCCCCAGTCGCGCGTCTCGGGGCCAGCGCCTTCGCTGCCTGAGGTGGCCCAACGCCTGCGTTCTGGCGGGTTCGCGGTTCTGGACGGGGTTTCCTTCGCCTCGGGTTCGGCCGATGTGGATGACCAAAGCGCGCGGTCTTTGCAGGACCTTGCGGATCTTTTGCAGGCCGAGGGCGGGCTTGTGCTCGATATCGTCGGCCACTCGGACACCAGCGGTGACCCTGCGGCCAATCTGGCCCTCTCCCAGCGCCGTGCGGATGCGGTGCGACGCGCTTTGATCGCGAAAGGCGTGGCGGGCGATCAACTGACGGCAACGGGCATAGGCGCGTTGTCGCCGCGCTACTCCAACGCAACCGCAGAGGGGCGCGCGCGAAACAGACGGGTGGAGGCGGTGGTGCGCGCCTGGGGGCCGTAACTGCAAATTTGGGTGGATGGGGCGGTCGCGGGCGCGGCAAATCCAGATAGCCTAGGCTAGCCCCAGTTACGTCCAGACATCTGGGCCGCGATCTTTCAGCTCATGGGCAAGATGGTCGATCAGGGCCCGCAGTTTGGGCTGCACAAAGCGCCCATCGGGGTAAACCGCGTAGATGCCCAGATTGTCGGTCACCGCCTGGGGCAGAACCTCCTGCAACTCACCCGTTTGCAATGCGGTGCCCAGCATGAAACAGGGCAGTTGAGCGATGCCCAGGCCCGCGATGGCTGCGACTTTAAGGCTCTCGCCATTGTTGGCGGTCAGCGGGCCGCCCACGCGCACATGGCGTTCTTCCCCCGCACGGCTGCGCAGGCGCCAGTAATTGCCAGTGCTCAGCATTGTGTAGTGCAGCAGGTGGTGCTCGGACAGATCTTCCAGCTTGTGGGGCACCCCACGCTCTTGCAGGTAATGGGGCGAGGCGACCAGTTTCACGCCGGTCTCCGCCAGCTTGCGCGCCTTGAGCGAGCTGTCTTCCAAACGCCCAATACGGATGGCCAGATCAAAGCCTTCCGACACCAATTCCACGTACCTGTCCTCGAGCACCATATCGACAGATAAATCGGGAAAGCTGCGTAGGAATTGGCCCATCAGAGGCGACAGATGCGCAATGCCAAAATTGACTGGAACCGAAATGCGCAGATTGCCCCGAGGGGCGGTTTGCATGGCGGTGACCATTTGATCCGCCTCGTCCGCGGTGCTGAGTACCGAATGGGCCTTGTCGTAATAGGCCAACCCAATATCCGTGGGATTGACCCGCCGCGTGGTGCGGTTCAGCAGGCGCACGCCCAAGCGAGTTTCCAAGGCCGAGATGTGTTTGGACACAGCGGATTTCGAGATGCCGAGCTTTCGCGCGGCATCTGTGAACCCACCCTGGTCCACAACGCAGACAAACGCCTCCATCTCACTCAAGCGGTCCATATGGCCTCCGCTCATAGGGGCGTCAGGACCCCTATGTAACAGACTGACACTTGGTGTAAGTTAGATTGGACAGTTTTGCAACTGATCCCGGTAGGTTGCCGCGCGAGAGGACACTTTGCGTGCGGTGCCCAGCAACCAGGCTTTGCTGTTATAGCTGCCCCGCGCGAAGCCCGCATGTCCTTCATGATAGGCCAGATACTGGTTATAGGCATCCGAAAACGGGATCAGGTTGCGCCGGTTGCTGGTGGACATGTACCAGCCCATGAAGTCGGACGCGTCCGAAAACCGGTCGCGCCGGGCGCGCCAGCGCCCTGTGGCCTTTTTGTAGTCGTCCCAGGTCCCGTCCAGGGCTTGGGAATATCCATAGGCAGACGAGATACGGCCATTTGGGATGATCCCAAAGATGTATTTGCGCGGGGTGCGCGCCTTTGGCCGGAAGGTGCTTTCTTGGTAGAAGGTCGCCATCTGCACATAGACCGGCGCGCCCCATTTCGCCTCTGTGCGGGCCATGGATTGGAACCAACCCGGGCGCTCGGCCTTCATCGCGCAGGCGTTGTTGAGGTTCGACGGGGGGCCTGCCCGATTGTTGCCCGCGCAGGCGCTGAGCAACAAAAGCAGAAATAGACCGGCAATGCGTGTCATGGGACGCCTTTTTGAAACCTGCTCTACCTCGGGTGGGCGGCCTCTTTGATCGGGCCCCCTCTCCACAAACGCAATGATGCCAATTTGGTGGGATTTTTCAAGTCTGGCGTGGCCCGGCCTTGTTTTTTGGGGGGTGGTTTGGCCCCTGGCTGGGGCGCTGCCCCAGACCCCGGGAGACTTGGGCAAAAATGAAGGGGTGAGGGGCGTCTCGTAAACGCTCCAGTGGAGCGTTTAAGCCCCGAACGGGCGAAGCCCGGGGCATCTCGTAAACGAACAGGCGGAGCCCGGGGCGTCCCTTAAACAAGCAGTCGAAGCCCTGGGCGTCTCGCATGTCTTGCGAGGCGCCGAGCGGGGGGTGGGCAAAGCCCTGGCGGCGGCCTCGTGTTCTTGGGCCCCTATGGGTGGGGCGGGAGTGGCAAGGGAGGTCTATGGCCGGCGAAGGCCGCTTAGAGGTCGGCCACATCCAGCACGATTTTGCCGATATGTTGGCTAGCTTCCATGCGGGCATGGGCTGCCGCGGCTTGGGAAAGGGCGAAGCTTTGATCCATAACCGGGGCGATTGTGCCTGCCTCCAAGAGGGGCCAGACCTCCGCCTCTAGGCTGCGGGCGATCTGGGCTTTTGCCTCGATGGATTGGGGCCGCAGGGTGGAGCCGGTGACGGTGATCCGCTTGGTCATGATCGGGGCGAAGTTCATCTCCACCTTGGGACCGGAGAGAAAGGCGATCATCACCAGGCGACCGTCCAGCGCCAACGCGCGGATGTCCCGTTTGAGGTAATCACCGCCCACCATATTGAGCGACAGATCCACGCCGCGCCCGCCGGTGAAGGCTTTGACCGCATCCACATAATCTTCCTCGCGGTAGTTGACCGCACGCTCCGCGCCCAAGCGCAGGCAGGCGGCGCATTTTTCGGCAGAGCCTGCGGTGGTGATCACCCGCGCGCCCCGAGCATTGGCCAGTTGAATGGCCGTGGTCCCGATGCCGGAGGTGCCGCCATGGATCAAGACCGTCTCGCCCGATTTCAGTGCGCCGCGTTGGAACACATTGGTCCAAACGGTAAAGAACGTCTCGCACAGGGCCGCGGCCTGGGCCCAGCTGTAGCCTTTGGGGATGGGCAGCGCATGATCCGCGGGTGTGGTCACAAACTCCGCATAGCCGCCGCCTGGCAACAGGGCGGTCACAGCGTCGCCCACCGCCCAACGGGTCACACCCGGCCCGATGGCGGCCACGCGGCCCGTGGCCTCCAACCCTGGCAGGTCCGAGGCGCCGGGCGGCGGGTCATAGGCGCCCGCCCGTTGCAGCGCATCGGGTCGGTTCACGCCTGCCGCGGCCACTTGGATCAAGATCTCGTTCAAACCGGGCGTGGGCACCGGGCGTGTGCAGGGTTGCAAAACCTCAGGCCCGCCGGGCTGTGCGATCTCGATGGCGTTCATGGTGTTGGGCATAATGGGTCTTTCACGCAGCACGCGAAGCGCTGCTTAGGGCATAATCCCAATAGAGCGCGCGGGCGCGCTTGGCGATGGGACCAAAGGGAAGCGCGCGATCCTCAAACCGCGAGACCGGCATGATTTTCGACGCATTGCCGGTGAGGAAAATCTCGGAGCCGTTGGCGAAATCCTCGACGGTGAGAGACGCCTCCACCACTTCGACCCCATCGGCGCGCAACAGATCGATGGTCCGCGCGCGGGTGATGCCTGCGAGAAAGGTGCCATTGGGTTTGGGTGTGAACACCACGCCGTCGCGGACCACAAAGGCGTTGGTCGATGCGGTCTCCGCCACATGCCCGTCAAGATCGAGCGACAGCGCGTTGTTAAAGCCGCGCCGCTTTGCCTCGGCCACGATGCGCGCGTTGTTGGGGTAAAGACAGGCGGCTTTCGCCTCGCACAGGGCCGTGTCCGGATGGGGCCTGCGATAGGGCGAGACGGTCAGCGCGAACTCACCGGGCTGCGGCAGGGGCAGCGCCTCGAGGCAGAGGGCGAAGCGCGCACTTTGGGGATCCGCATCGATGATCGCGGGCGAGCCTTCGGTGGACCAGGCCATGGGACGGATATAGACCGCGTGATCCGGTGACAGACGCTTCAGCCCATCATGGGCAAGCCCGGCAATCTCGGCGGCCGTCACCTCCAGGCTGAGGCCCATGGTGTGGGCTGACGCAACAAGGCGCGCGCAGTGCAGATCCAGATCCGGTGTCACCCCATCAAACCGCCGCGCGCCGTCAAAGACCATGGTGCCCTGCCAGGTGCCATGGTCTGCGGCCCCCATGATGGGCGTGTTGCCCGACCGCCAGGCCCCGTCAAAATAGGTCTCTATCTGTCCACCCAAAGCCATGGCGTGATCCTTCTAGCGCTCCACATACCCGGGAAGATCCCGGCGCGGCCCGGTGGGGGCCTTGATCCGCTCTAACATGCGGCCGGGGCCTGCGGCAAAGGCCCGGCCCATGGGCGTGTCGCGGATCTGGGACTTTACCTTCTCAAAGGCCATCACATTGTCAATCCGCCGTTCGATAAAGTCTAAGGTGCGCGCGTGGTCCGGGCTGTCATCGCCCAACCAATAGAGCACGACCGAGGACCAGACCGCGCTGAGGGTCGCGCGCTTGGTGTACCAATTGTAGTCTTGGCTGCTGTCCCCAAGCCCTTTCCAGATGGTGTCCGCCGTCTCCCACACAGCGCGGGCCCCATCGGCGGCGTTTTGCGGCAAGGCAAAGAAGGCGGCGGCCTTGCGCACGGCGTCTCGCTGGTCTGCCATCACGTCGATGCGCAACTCCAGCGCGCGGGCGACCTTTTGTGAATAGCGCAAGCCTTGCATCTCGTCCGAGGCCATGCGCGCGGCCAAGGCCGTATCGCCCCGCCGGTGAAAGGCCAGTGCCAAATCGACGGCGCCACGGGGAAAGGCAAGTTTGGCAAGGCCGGGGTCCACCTGTGCCTCGCGCACCGCTTCGCGCAGCGCGCCCTCGCCCCAGCCGTCGAACACGGCATTGAGAATCGCGATGTCCAGCACTGCATCGCGGGTGGTGGCAATATGATCGGCTTCGGTCTTAGGGGCCTCTGACATGGGGCGTGCCTCCTTCTGGGTTGCGGGTGGACAGGGTCCATTCCCGTTGTTATATAGCGCGCTCCTGCTGAACCCGTAACAGACGAAAGGTGGTGAATTAAGTGCAGGTATTGGTCCGTGACAACAATGTTGATCAGGCGCTTCGTGCCCTGAAGAAGAAACTTCAGCGCGAGGGCGTTTTTCGGGAAATGAAGCTGCGGCAGCATTTCGAAAAACCGTCCGTGAAGAAAGCCCGCGAAAAAGCCGAGGCTGTGCGCCGTGCGCGCAAGCTGGCTCGCAAAAAGTTGCAGCGCGAAGGCATGCTCTGACGACATTGACGTTCGTCGCACCATCGCCGGTCTGACCGGCGCGAGAGACCCCCGCGCAGCCGCCCGGGGGTTTTGTTTTTTCTAGAAAGGACGTTTGGCATGGCAGATACCGGTGGCCCTCGGGTCTATGCCATCGGCGATATCCATGGGTGTTTGGCCGAGCTTGATGACATGATCGCCCGGATCGACGCGGATCTGGCGGCCATACCCCACCCTGACGCTCGGCTTGTCTTCGTGGGTGACTATGTGGATCGCGGCCCCGACAGCCGTGGCGTGATCGAGCGGTTGATGGCGCTGCAGGCCGGTCCGCGCAATGTCACCCTGCTCAAAGGTAATCATGATGAGCGGTTCGCGACCTATCTGCGGGATCCGCAGGCGCGCACCACCTCGAAATACCATTGGCTGTCGGACCCGATTGGCGGTGGGAAAACGCTGGCCAGTTACGGCGTGACCGGGGCTACCCCCAGTGACCCGGTTGCCACCCATGGGGCCGCCTGCGCCCAGGTGCCGGCAGCCCATGTGGCCTTTCTCGACGCGCTCAAGCTGTCCCACCGAATCGGGGACTACCTGTTTGTGCATGCGGGCATCCGCCCCGGCGTGCCCTTGGACGCGCAAGACCCCCAAGACCTGATTTGGATTCGCGAGCCGTTTTTATCGGACCCAAGGGACCACGGACCGGTGGTCGTGTTCGGACACAGTTTCATGCCGCAGATCACCCACCGGGGCAATTGGATCGGCATAGACACGGGCTGCGTGTTCGAGGGGGTCTTGTCCTGCCTGGTTTTGGAGGGAGAGGGGTGTTGGGACCTGTTGCCCAAAGGCCGGGCTGCTGTCGCTGTGGAACCCCATC
>JBCBNR010000039.1:7354-13081 GCA_039821665.1 Pseudomonadota bacterium | reverse complement strand
CGCCCCGGTCGGAGCGTCCTTCTTTGCCGCTTTGGTCGAGCAGGCTCAGCCCTTGCGCTAAGCGCATCGCGCAGCCGGTGGCGCCCCGTCAGGCGCGGACCATCAAGGCGTTCAACCCGCGAAAGTGCCAGCGGTTCGCATAGATCGGAGGGGCCGCGAGGCGCAACTGTGGAAATCGCGCGGTCAGTGTCCTAAGCGCGATCAATATTTCCAACCTGGCCAAGGGCGCGCCCACGCAGAAATGCAGGCCAGCGCCAAAGCTGACATGGGGGCAGGGCGCGCGGGCTGGCCTGAAGTTATCGGGCTGAGGGCACAGCTTGGGATCACGCGCGGCCCCTGCCAGCAAAACACCCACCTGCTTGCCTTGTGCAAAATGATGGCCGACCACGTCGCAGGCCTCGCGCACATGGCGGGTGAACAGATGTAAGGGCGGGTCAAAGCGCAACACCTCCTCGACCATAGCGTCGTTGGGTGCTGCGCCATATTGGCCGCTTTCCAACAGGGCTTTGACCCCATTGGCGATGCCGTGCACCGTGGCCTCATGTCCGGCATTGAGCAAAAGGATCGCGTTGGCCACAACTTCCAGATGGCTCAGACGCTCCTCGCCCTGATGGGCCCGCACCAAAGCGCTGAGCAGATCGTCCCCCGGTGCGCGGGCCCGCGCGGCGATCAGACCGCCGATATAGTCGCCAAAAGCTTCGGCTGCGGCCACAGCGCGCCTTTCCACCTCTGGCTCTCGGCCCGGCTGGTACATGGCCACCATCGCGTGCGACCAGTTCAAAAGATCCGGCGCGCGGGCAAGGGGCACGCCCATCATATGGGCAATGACCTGCACGGGAAGCGGCTCGGCCAAGGTTGCGATCAGATCAAAGGGACCGTCAGGCGCCTGGTCCAAAAGCTGCGCGGCGCGGGCTTCGATCCAAGGGGCCAGGCGTGCGACCCGTGTTGAGGTAAAAGCCCGCAGCACCAAGGCGCGCAGTCGGGTGTGGTCCGGCGGCTCACGGTCCAGCATGGCCGCCCGGTCCAGCCGGGCAAAAGTCTCGATCTCCGGGCGGGCAGGGGGGTGACCGCCCGCGGGCTCGCGCCCAAATCGCCGGTCACGCAGGATGGCTTGGGTCAGGTCCGCCCGGGCCGTGACGACCAGATCCAAATCCTCCCACATCACGAACGGATGGCCGCGCAAGTGCCTATAGGTCGGATAGGGGTCTTGTACAAATTGCGCGGCGCGCGGGTCTTGGGAAAACCTGGGCAGGCTCACGGCAACGCGTTGGTCAGATCGGCGATCAAATCCTCGGCCGTTTCGATCCCCACGGACAAACGCAGCAATCCATCCGGCACTGGGCTGCCGGACCCTTCGATCACTTTGCGATGCTCCACCAGGCTTTCCACCCCACCCAAGGACGTGGCCGGCGCAAACAGCGCAAGGCGCGAGACGGTCGCGGCCGCCTCGTCGAAACTGGGCAGCACCAGGGACAGCATCCCCCCGAACCCACCGGTCATCTGTGCGGCCGCTATGCTGTGACCCGGATGGCTGGGCAGGCCGGGATAGAGGACCTGGCACCGCCCCCCCTCCAACGCGTAGGCAATCGCCAACGCGTTGGTCGAGGCCCGTTCATAGCGCAGGTAGAGCGTGCGCAACCCACGGATCAGAAGCCAAGCCTCGAACCCGCCTAGGATGTTGCCCATCAGCGTCCGCAAGCCACCCACGGTGCGCGCCAGATCATCGTCTTGCGCAAAGCTCAGCACGCCCGCCACAAGGTCCGAGTGCCCGCCCATATATTTGGTGGCCGAGTGAAAGGCGATGTCCGCCCCCAAACCCAGCGCATCCTGGGTGCAGGGCGGCGCTGTGGTGCAATCGACCGCCAAGCGCGCGCCTGCGCTGCGCGCAAGGGCAGCGGCCGCGGCAATATCGATCACCTCCCACGTGGGGTTCACGGGCGTCTCGATCCAGATCAAGGTGGTCTTGTCACTGACCGCTTGGGCCAGGCTGTCTGGCTCGGCTGGATCAAACAGCGACAGGGCAATGCCCCGGGTCGCCTCCAAATGGCGCAGCCAGCTGAGTGTGCCGTGATACATGACCTTCGGGGCCACCACTTGGTCGCCAGGTCGCAAGGTTTCCATCAGGGTCACGATGGCGGCCATGCCGGAGGCGTATAACTGGGTGACCGCAGCACCATCCAAGCTTGCGATCACATCCTGGGCATGGCGCACGGTGTCGCCACCATCGCGGCCATAAATGTAATCCTGACGCGGAAGATACGCGTCGTCGCGCGCATAGGTCGCGGACAGATCGATGGGTGGGGCGACCGCACCGGTGCGCGGCTCGATCCGGCCAAGGGCTTGTACGGCGCGGGTGGCCGGGTTTGGTCGGTTGCTGGCCGGGGGTTTTGCGCTCACGGCGCGCCCCGGTATGGCTCCACATATTGCAGCGCCATGTCCCAGGGAAAGAAAATCCAGGTGTCCTGGCTGACCTCGGTAATATAGGTGTCCACCATTGGACGGCCCTTGGGTTTTGCATAAACGGTCGCAAAGTGGGCCTTGGGGTAGAGCGTGCGCACAAGCTCCAACGTTTTGCCCGAATCCACCAAATCATCCACAATCAAGATACCGGTGCCGTCGCCCATCAAAGCGGCGTCCGGCGCCTTGAGGACATGCGCGTCGGATTGGGTCTGGTTGTCATAGGACTTGACCGAGATCGTATCGACCACGCGAATGTCCAACTCGCGCGCTACAATCATCGCAGGGGCCATGCCGCCGCGCGTGATGGCCACTACCGCGCGCCAGGCCCCTTTGTCCGGCCCATGCCCATCCAGCCGCCACGCCAGCGCCCGGCTGTCTCGGTGGATTTGATCCCAAGCGATGTGAAAGCCTTTTTCATGGGGCAAACGGTCTGACATGATCGACGGGCTCCTCTTCTAGTCAAAGGCGAGTTTAAGGCCCCGCACGCCTAAAAGGCCACCATAGATCGGGCTGTTGGCGCGCAGCACCCGCGGGCTGCGGCCTTACTTCCCATCCAGGATCACTTGGATGTCCGGCGCGTCTTCTGCCTTCATTCCTACCACGTGATAGCCTGCATCCACATGGTGCGTCTCGCCGGTGACGCCCGAAGACATCTCCGAGCACAGGTAGACCCCTGCGCGGCCCACATCGTCCAAAGTTACGTTGCGCCGCAGGGGTGAGTTCAGCTCACTCCACTTCAAAATATAGCGAAAATCACCGATGCCCGAGGCAGCAAGGGTCTTCATCGGCCCAGCAGAGAGCGCGTTGACCCTGATATTCTGTTTGCCCAGATCCATGGCCATATATTTGACCGACATCTCCAAACCCGCCTTGGCCACACCCATCACGTTGTAACGCGGCATCACCCGCTCGCCGCCCGAATAGGTCAGTGTCAAAAGCGCGCCACCCTCGGGCATCAGCTTCTCGGCCCGCTGGGCCACGGCCGTGAAGGAATAGACCGAGACATTCATCGTCATCGCGAAATTTTCGTAGGACGTGTCGACATAGCGCCCGCGCAACTCGTTCTTGTCGGAAAAGCCGATTGCGTGGACGACAAAATCCAAGCGCCCCCAACGGGCCTCGAGATCCGCAAAGGTTGCGTCCAACGAGGCCTCGTCAGTCACATCGCATTCCAACAGGGTGCTGACGCCGATCCGCTCTGCCAGGGGTTGCACGCGCTTATGCAGTGCATCGCCCTGATAGGTAAAGGCCATCTCGGCCCCGGCTTCGGCTGCGGATTTCGCGATCCCCCAGGCGATGGAACGCTCGTTCGCAATCCCCATAATCAGGCCGCGCTTGCCCGCCAAAACATTCGAGATCATATTTTCCCCCAGGGACTGGTTCCCGCTGGCGCAAGCCTCTATGACAATCCGCAAGCACCATCAAGCGAAGTTCACCCAAGGGCAGGCGCACGCGTTTGCGCCATTGTCCCCAGGGCCACAGCGCGGGCCTAAGCGCCTAAAGGAGACAAGATGAGCCGTCCCGCCCCGTTTTCTGGCGACGATCCCTTTGCCCTAACCCAGGCCTGGTTGGGAGAGGCGTCAAGCTCCGAGATCACCGATCCCAATGCCATCCAACTGGCCACGGTGGACGCGAACGGTCTGCCCAATGTGCGCACCGTCCTGCTCAAAGAGATCGAGGCACAGGCCTTTGTGTTCTATACCAATTACACATCGGCCAAGGCGTCCGAGCTGGATGGCGCAGGCCAGGGGGCTTTCGTGCTCTACTGGAAAAGCCTTGGGCGCCAGATCCGCGCACGCGGCCCGGTGGAGAAGGTCTCGCCCGCCCAATCGGACGCCTATTACAACAGCCGTGATTTGGGCAGTCGGATCGGCGCTTGGGCCTCGGACCAATCCAGCCCGCTGGATGCGCGCGCGACGCTAGAGGCAAAGGTTGAGGCGCTGGGCACCCAACTGGGCAACAAGCCCGAGCGCCCCGCCCATTGGGGTGGCTACCGCCTAATACCGGTGGAGATGGAGTTTTGGGCCGAAGGCACGCACCGTCTGCATGATCGGTTCAAGTGGACCAGGGCAACGGCCGACCAGCCTTGGGACGTGCAACGCCTTTACCCATAACAGACAGGCGCGGGTCCGATTGGATGCGCAGTTTTTGCAGGAGACAGAGACCATGACCCAACCGACCCTCCTGCTCACCGGCGCGTCGCGCGGGATCGGCCATGCCACGGTCAAGCAATTCTCGGCACAGGGGTGGCGGGTGATCACTTGTTCGCGCCACCCTTTTCCCGAAAACTGCCCCTGGCCTTCGGGGGAGGAGGACCATATCCAACTGGATCTCTCGGACCCCAACTCCACCATCGCCGCGGTGGCCGAGGTCAAGGCGCGCATCGGCGGTCGGTTGGAGGCCCTGGTGAACAACGCAGGCATCTCTCCCAAAGGCGAGGGGGGAGAGCGGCTGAGCACCATGACCACGGATCTGCGCACTTGGGGGCATGTCTTTCACGTAAACTTCTTTGCCTCCGTGATCCTGGCCAAAGGGCTGATTGACGAGCTGACCGCCGCAAAAGGGGCCATCGTCAATGTCACCTCCATCGCGGGCGCGCGGGTGCATCCCTTTGCGGGGGCAGCCTATGCCACGTCAAAGGCCGCCCTTGCCGCCCTGACCCGCGAGATGGCCAATGACCTCGGGCCCTTGGGCGTGCGCGTGAACGCAATTGCCCCAGGCGAGATCGAGACCGACATCCTTTCGGAAGGCACGCAAGAATTGGTGCAGGACATTCCCTTGCGCCGACTGGGCCAACCGGACGAGGTTGCGCGCACGATCTACTTTTTGTGCACCGATCCCAGCGCCTACATCTCGGGCGTCGAGATCGAGATCAATGGCGGCCAACACGTCTAAGACCCAACCATGGCCCAAGGCGATCCATCCAAATAGACGAATCAGCCTTGCTACATATGGGGCGGTTTTTTGGCAGCCAGGGGTGAATCACGCTTGCGTCGGCAGAAAAGTGCCGTAAGTATGCCCTCTAGCAGCATTAAATTGCTGATGTTTTGTTTCGTTCTATGGTTTTCGTCAGAACTGGTCTGGCCTATCCTTGTGTATAGGGTAGGATCTTTGCAGTGGTACGTGCTGCCTGGTGGGGGTCCCGGGCAGTGCATCATGCAGAGGACTTAGCATGAAGAACACGAGTACAGGACTCGAAGTGCAAATGATAAAAGGCCATGTAAAGTGGTTTGACTCCACCAAAGGCTACGGCTTCGTCATCGTGGA
>JBCBNR010000039.1:0-7344 GCA_039821665.1 Pseudomonadota bacterium | reverse complement strand
TGGATGACGGCCAGGGTGATGTCTTGCTCCACGCCAATGTGTTGCGCAACTTTGGGCGCAGCTCGATCGCCGAAGGCGTCGAGATCACAATGGACGTGCAAGGCACGGACCGGGGCCGCCAAGCGGTCGAGATCCATGCCATAGACAGTGCGGCCCCCGACGAACAACCCAAAGAGGCCTCGCCGCTCACAGCGCTGTTGGCAGAGACTGCCGATGGTCCGTTAGAGCCTGCGCGCGTCAAATGGTTCGACAAGGCCAAAGGCTTTGGGTTTGTGAACATCTTTGGCGATCCCGAGGATATCTTCGTTCACATGGAGGTTTTGCGCCTGTGTGGTCTGTCGGACCTGCAACCGGGCGAGGCGGTCTGCGTCAGCCTCAAACAAGGCCCGCGCGGCAAAATGGCCAACCAGGTGCGCTCCTGGGACCATGCGGTGCTCGACAAAGCCCCTTAGGGTGGGTGCGCTTGCCCCGTTCACCTTGGCTGCGAGCCTGCTTGTGGCAGGCTGGGCCTGGGCAGAGTGCGCCCCCGGCCATGCGGACATCAAATCGTCGGGCGCATTGGTTCGCTTCTCGGTTGAGGTGCGCGACACCCCACAAGGGCGCGCTCAGGGCCTGATGCACCGCGAAAGCCTGCCCACCTTCTCTGGCATGTTGTTTGTCTACGAGCGCCCGCAAACCGTGTCGTTTTGGATGCGCAATACCCTGATCCCCCTCGACATGCTGTTTATGGACCGCACAGGCACGATCACGCGCATCGCGGCCAACACGGTGCCCTTGGATGAAACACCGGTGCCCGGTGGAACCGACATCCAATACGTGCTCGAAATCGGGGGCGGTTTGGCCCAGGCCCTTGGCATCGAAGAAGGGGCGTCCCTACGCCACCCGGCCATCGCCCCCGAACACGCCGCCTGGCCCTGTTCGTAATTGAGGCTTTTCAAACCTCCCACACTTCGCTAGGCACGCGGTCGTCGGGGCGTGGCGCAGCCTGGTAGCGCGACGGTTTTGGGTACCGTAGGTCGTGAGTTCGAATCTCGCCGCCCCGACCACTTCAGACCTGCCTTGAAGACTAGGCGCGTCTCCACCGTCGGCATCCCTACCACTGGCACCATCAGCCCTCGGGCTTACCCATCTAAGGGCACGCCATCTGTCCTGCGTAAAACCCCGTGTCACCCAAGACACACCTTCATTTTTGCAAAAATATCCCGGGGGACGTGCGGTACGCACGGGGGGCAGGGCCCCCGTTACACCGTCCCGCCAAGCGAGCCCTCCAACGTGGCCATCTCCTGTCCGCCGGCCATCATGTCCTGCAACTCTTCGGGGCTGACCTCGCCGCGCGCGGCGGTGCCCAGGGTTTGGCCCCGGTTCAAAACCGTAAACCGATCCCCCACCGCAAGCGCATGGCGCACATTGTGGGTGATGAACACCACCGCGATGCCCTGTTTGCGCACTGTGTCGATGGTCGCGAGCACGTTCGAGGTTTGCCGCACCCCAAGGGCAGAGGTCGGCTCGTCCAGGATCAGCACCTTTGCCCCAAAATGCACCGCGCGCGCAATCGCCACCGTTTGCCGCTCGCCCCCCGACAAGGTGCCCACCGCTTGGTCTGGTCCGCGCAAGTTGATGCCCATGCGCTTCATCTCGCGCAAGGTGATCTCGTCCGCCCTGTCCTGATCGTAAAAGGGCAGGCCGAAGCGGCGTTTCACCGGCTCGTTGCCCATAAAGAAGTTCCGGCTGACCGACATCAGAGGGATCATAGCGAGGTCCTGATAGACCGTGGCTATGCCCGCATTGATCGCATCCCGTGGATCCTCGAACGACATGGGCCTGCCTTCGAAAAAGATCTCGCCCTTGGTCGGCTTGTGTACGCCGGACATGGTTTTGATAAAGGTGGACTTGCCCGCGCCATTGTCCCCCAACAGGCAATGACACTCGCCCGAGAACACCTCGAGGGTCACGCCCGCAAGCGCTATGACGGAGCCGAAATGCTTTTCGATATCGACCATGCGGATGATGGGATCTGCCATGCTCAGCGCTCCCCGGTGATCATGCGGCGGATATACGTGTTCAGGATCACCGCCATCAGCAGGATCACCCCCAAAAACACCCGGAAAAGCGAGCTTTCGACCCCAGCAAAGAACAGCCCCTGCTGAACCACACCAAAGATCAGCGCGCCCAAGGCCGCCCCGATGACCGAGCCATAGCCGCCCGTCAACAACGCACCGCCAATGACAACAGCGATGATCGCTTCAAACTCTTTGAGCAGGCCGCGATCCGCCCCGGCAGAGCCGAACTCCATCACCTGGCACGTGGCAAAGACCGTGGCGCAAAAGGCTGTGAACATGAACATCAAGATCTTTACCCGGTTCACCGGCACACCCACATACCGCGCGGCCTGGGCATCACCGCCTGCGGCAAAGATCCAGTTGCCGAACTTGGTGCGGGTCAGAAGGATGTGGCCAAAGACCACCAGCGCGAGCGCCCAGACGATCAGCATCGGAATGCCATCCACCACCGGCTGACCGGCCCGCGTGCCGCGCTCGAACAAATCGATCAGGCCCATCTCGCCCAACCATTGAAAGAGCGATTGGCCGATTTTGCCCCCAAACACCGGCGCCAGCCAATCGCCCTCGGCATGGTCCTTGATGCCGCCGATAATGGTTTTGCGCTCCAAGGTTTGGGGAAAATAGATCGTAAAGCCACGCAGGATGAACAAAAAGGCAAGCGTCACGATAAAGCTGGGCAGGCCCGTTCGGATCACAATGAAGCCGTTCACAGCCCCGATCCCCGTACAAATCACGAAAGTCAGGATGATGGCCATCCACACAGGCCAGTCGAGCGTGACCGCAAAAATCGCGATCATCATGCCCGCAAACCCGATCATCGAACCCACCGACAGGTCGAACTCGCCTGCGATCATCAACAGGCACGCACCCACCGCGATGATCATGAATTGGGCCGAGACCACGGACCAATTCATCACGCCCTGGGCATTGAACATCCCACTGTCAAAGGCGGTGAGGGCAAAAAAGGTGAACACCAGAACCGTGCCGCACATGCCCCCAAGCTCGGGGCGGATCAACGCGCGCCGCCAGGCGGGGATCTCTTTGATGCGTTCGTCTTGGCCGGGTTGGGCCGGGCTCGTCTCGCTCATGGCGCACGCTCCCTGTCAGCGGGTCAAAAGGTCAAAGGATCAAAAGAGACAGGGCCCCCCCTTTGGGGAGCCCTGCAAATGTCAGGTCGGATCAGCGGAACTCGCCTGCATATTTCTCCACCAATTCCAGGGCGTCTTTGGTCACAAAGCCGGGGCCGGAGTTGATGTTGTTGCCGGGCAGCACGCCGTAGCGGTGATAGTTGGCCATCACAACCACGGGCAGATAGGCCTGCAGGAACGGCTGCTGGTCGATGCCCCAATTGATCACGTCGGCCTTGATCGCTTTGACGATCTCGGTGCCCAGATCGAAGGTTCCGAAGTAGATGTCGCCAGCCATCCCGTTCTCATCCAGCGCTTGGATGGTCGGATCGGCAGAGGTGGGGCCAAGCGTCAGAACGGCTTCGGTCTCGGGATTTGCCGAGAGATAGGCGAGCACTTTGTTTTTGATTTCAGCGGGGTCTTGGCCGCTGTCGATCATCTGATTGCCCAGATCGATGCCCAGACCATCAGCAAAGCCTTGGCAGCGCTCGGTCGAAGAGGGCGAGTTGATGTAGTGGTTCACGCACAAGAACGACCCCACGCCATCGCCTGCTGCCCGCTGACCTGCGGCAAACCCTGCGTCATATTCGGGCTGGCCCACATACATCAATGCACCCACTTCGCGGGCCTTGTCCGGTGTGCCGGAGTTCATGATGATCACGTCAATACCCGCATCCACGGCCGCCATGATCGGGCCGGACAGAACGTCGGGGTCGGCCAGTGTGGTGATGATGCCATTGGGGCCAGAGGCGGCGGCCTGTTCGATGATGCGGGCCATATCGGCCAAATCACCGGTGGGCGGGTTGCGGTACTCGACCTCGACGCCCATCTGCTCGCCCGCAAGCGCGATGCCGTTCTTGATCGTGTTCCACCAGCTGTCGCTGTCGGGTGCGTGGCTGACCAGCACATAGTTCAGTTTGGCATGGCCATCGGCCAGGGCAGGGGCTGCAAACGGGCTTGCTGCCACGGCCGCAATAGCCAGGGTTCTCAAAAAGCTCATGATGTCCTCCCAGAGCGTCTCAATTCAACTGAGGCGGGGGGCGGTTAATCCACCCTCGACTCGCAGCAAAGCATAAGGGGCGCAGCTTTGCAACCGGTTGCAAAACGGTTGACGCCCGCCCCGGCCCTTCGCAAACTCTGCCCATGAGCGTTACCTTGA
Source organism: Pseudomonadota bacterium (assembly GCA_039821665.1). GTDB lineage: Bacteria > Pseudomonadota > Alphaproteobacteria > Rhodobacterales > Rhodobacteraceae > CANLSM01. The sequence goes on along the minus strand of JBCBNR010000039.1, from coordinate 2,998 downwards.
AAGATGTGGCCTTGCGGGCAGGCGTATCACGCTCGGCGGTGTCGCGAACCTTTACCGATGGGGCGTCCGTGTCGCCCAAAACCCGCGCCAAGGTCGAGGCCGCAGCCACAGCCCTGGGGTACCGGCCCAATGCCCTGGCCCGCGCCATGACCACCGGGCGCACAAAACTGATCGGCCTTGTGTCCAACAATTTTCACAACCCAATCTTTTTGGAGGTGTTCGACCGCTTCACCCGCGGCCTGCAAGAGCGGGGGTTGCGCCCGCTTTTGGTCAATCTGAGCGACGAGACGGATCCCGAACACTCCGTGCGGATGCTGCGGCAATACTCCGTCGATGGGGTGATTGTCGCGTCCTCTACGCTGCCTTTGAGCTTTGCCAAAGCGTTCCGCGACGCGGGCATCCCGGTGGTCCATTCCTTTGGACGACATGCCAGCGCGCCTGGCGTTCACGTGGTGGGCATCGACAATGTCGAATGCGGGCGTATGGCCGCGCGCACCCTTGTGGCACGGGGCTATGACCGCGTGGCATTCATGGGGGGACCAGAGGCTGCAACCTCGACCCAGGACAGGGCCACCGGGTTCTTGGCCGAATTGGCCCTGCACGGGCGGGTGACGGTCACCACAAGCTATGAAGATGCCTACTCGTTCGAGGCGGGACGTCGCGAAATGGCGCGTTTGCTGAGCCTAAACCCAGCCCAGGCTTACTTCTGCGGCGACGATGTTTTGTCCATCGGGGCGCTCTCTGCTGTGCAGACAGCGGGGCTGTCGGTGCCGGGCGATGTGGGGCTTATCGGGCTCAACGACATGGAAATGGCGCGCTGGCAGAACATCAACCTGACCACGATCCACCAGCCCATCGCGCAGATCACCCGCGCCTCGATCGAACTGGTGGAGGAGATGTTGGAAGACCGGGACCGCTATCCCGAGGCGCGGCTTTTCGCCTGCCACGTGGTGGATCGGGGCACGTTGCGCGGTTTGTCCTGAAACCACGCGCACCGGGCGGGGCGCCGTGGGCCCCTGGCGGGGCTGTCACGGCGCCCCGGCGCCACAGTCAGACCGCGGTCCATTTGAGAGACCGTTGGGCTGTTTGCTGAGAGGCGGTTTCGGGACAGGTTTGCCCGAAACGCGCCTCTGCCAGAGTTGGTGTGTTGCGCCCCTGCCTCAAGGCCGCGCGCGGCACTGCGTTTGCTTGGACCTTGACCCAGGCCCGACTCACGCAGGGGACCTCACGGATCGGAATTTTGCGGGCGGAACATCGGCGGGCGCGCGTCGGTCCAGGCCCCGTCGGCCTGGGCAGAGGCGACCGCTGCATGGACCGCAGCGATGGACCGCAAGCCATCCTCGGCCAGAGGCAATGACGGCGCAGCCGAGCTGCCCGCGCGTTTTGCGCGAATGGCCTCGGCCAAATCCAAATAGATGTTTGCCACCGCCAAGGGAAACCCTTCCGGGTGGGCGATGGCGACCCGGCTGAGGCGGGTGGCCTCCTCCGACAACCCCGCCTCGCCCTTTTCCATGATCTGGGTTCTGCCACCCAAGGGCGTATAGAACACCTGGTTCGGCTCTTCCGAGCGCCAGCGCAGCCCGCCCGTCTCGCCAAACACTTGCAGGTCGAACCCGTGCTGGCGGCCCAGGGCGATGGACGAGGTCCAAAGCCGCCCGACCCCCCCCCCTTGAAAGCGGAAATTGACCATCGCGTCATCCTCCAGCGCGCGGCTGGGAATGCACGAGGCGAAATCGGCGCTGACCCGCGCCACCTGATCGCCCGCCACGAAAGACGCCATGTGCAGCGCGTGGATCCCGCAATCGGCAAATTGCCCGGAGACGCCCGCCTGGGCCGGGTCATAGCGCCAACGTACTCGTGGATTGTCAGCTTGCGCCCCATCCGCGTGGTGCCCGTGAGAGAAGTTGGCAACGACACAGCGCACCGCCCCCAGGGCGCCGCTGGCCACCATGGCGCGCATCTCGCGGACCATTGGATAGGCGGAATAGCAGTAATTCACCGCGCAAATCCGACCTGTGGCCTGGGCTGTGCGCACGATCTCCTCGCCCTCGGCGACGCTCATCGTCATGGGCTTTTCACACAACACATGGATGCCCGCCTCCAAAAACGCGCGGGTGATCTCGAAATGGGTGGCGTTGGGCGTGGCGATGGTCACCAAGTCCAGCTTGTCTTTGCGTCCCCGCTCGCCCTCCAACATCTCTTGCCAGGTGCCATAGGCGCGGTCTTTGGGCACGCCTAAGGTTTGCGCGTAAGCGCGCCCTTTTTCGGGATCCGCATCCAATGCTGCGGCGGTAAAGGTGAATTGGCCATCGGCCAGCGCACCCAGCCGGTGGGCCGGGCCGATTTGGCTGCCTTCACCTCCACCGATCAGGCCCCACGAAAGCGTGTCCATCAAAAACTCCTCAAAAGCCCAGAGAGGCGAGATAGGTGCGGTTGGCCTTGGCATCCGCCAAAGGGTCGGTGTCCGGCAAGGTGGGGTCGCAGTCCTGCTCCACCGTGCACCAGCCATCGAACCCAGCATCCAGCAGCACCTGACGCACCTGCTCAAAGACCACATCACCCTGGCCCAGGTTGCAAAAGATGCCCTGACCGCACGCCTCGTAGAACCCGGTGCCCTTGGCGATCACATCCGCCTTCACAACAGGGTCGATATCTTTGAAATGCATATAGGAAATGCGATCAATATGGCGCTTCATAAAAGCCACCGGATCGAAGCCCGCATAGGAATGGTGGCCCGTGTCAAAGCAGATTTTCAAAAGGCTCGGCTCGACCTCGTCCAACAAGCGCTCCAATTCCGGCTCGAAATCCATAAAGCCGGCGGCATGGGCGTGGATGCCCACGGTCAGCCCATGGTCTTGTGCGCCCATTTGGGCGACTTGGGCGATGCGATCGCGAAACGCGGTCCACTCGGCCCTGTCCATCTGTTCGGCCGCCTCCGCTCGCCCGGCGGTAGGCGCGCGCCGGGCAGAGATGCTGTCGATCAGCACCAGATGCTGGG
>JBCBNR010000038.1:0-13385 GCA_039821665.1 Pseudomonadota bacterium | reverse complement strand
CGCGATCTGGGGCGGGGGTATAGGTGGCAAGGACCGCGAGGGCTGCTTGGCACGCTTGGGGGTCCTCGGTGGTGCGCGCAAGCTTCCAGCCGGTCATCGGGCCTGCGGGTGCCAAGGGATCGAACGGGGCCTGGGCGAACTGGACCGCCCAGAGGCCCGTGCCCACCAAGCCCAAAAGCGCGCCCGCACCTATCAGCGCGGAGAGCCCGCTGAAGCTTGGCCCGCCGGGCGGGCTTGCGCCGTTGGCGCGGTCTGCTTTGGGCGGTGGGCGCTTTGCCATGTTTGAAGGGTCCTTTGCCTAGGCTTGCCACAGACTGCCCGGGCGGGCGCGCCGCGCCAAGGCAATTGCGTGCTTGGCACGCGCTGGGCAGGCTTCTAGAGTTGAGCCCGGAACGGGCGCAAAGCCCGAATTTGGAGGAGACTTCTATGACCTTTTCTCGCCGCAGCCTGGGCGTGGTTCTGGCCGCAACTTTGGCCGCCACCGGCGCCTTGGCCCAAGACGTGACCCTACGGTTTCAGCATTTCATCTCGCCCAAGGGCTCGGTTCCTGCGGGGTTCATGACGCCCTGGGCCGAAAAAGTGTTGGAGGAGAGCGGCGGGCGGTTGAAGATCGAGATCTATCCCGCGATGCAACTTGGCGGCACGCCGCCGCAGATCTATGACCAGATCCGGGACGGTGCTATCGATGGCGGCTGGACGATCCCATCCTACACCCCTGGCCGGTTTCCAGAGGCCGAGGCGTTCGAGCTGCCGTTTATGACTTCGATGAGTGCTGAGGCATCCTCAAAAGCAGCCTGGGAGTACACCCAGAAATACATGGGCGAGCGGTTTGGCGATGTGCATCTGCTGGCGGTTCATGTTCACGGCCAAGGGGTGCTGCACAAGCGCGGGGATGCGGCCACGGCTGTGGATGACTTCAAAGGGCTCAAACTGCGTGCGCCGTCGCGCCAAGCCAACAAACTGCTCGAAGCGATGGGGGCGACCCCTGTGGGGATGCCTGTGCCCGCCTTTCCCGAAGCCCTGTCGAAAGGGGTGGTGGATGGCGGCGTGATCCCGTGGGAGATTGTGCCTGCCCTCAAAGTGCAGGAACTGGCCAACAGCCATACCCAGATCGGCGGGGATCGGTCGCTTTACAACACTTACTTCATCTGGGCGATGAACAAGGCCAGCTATGATCGGTTGCCCGATGATCTGAAGGCGGTGCTGGATGCAAATACCGGGCTTGAGGCCTCGGCCTGGGCGGGCCGCGCGATGGATGAGGGCGACGTGCGTGGGCTTGCGGCGACCGAAAGCGCGGGCAACGCCATTGTCACCCTGTCCGAGGCGGAGGTCGCAAAGATCAAGGCGCTGGGGGCGGATCTCACCGCTGCTTGGATCGCGGATATGGACGAAAAGGGCCTGCCTGGGGCTGCGATGGTCGAGGATGCGGCTGCACTGGTCGCAAAGTACGAATAGATCGCCCGCGGCGCGGAGGCTGGCAATCGCTTTGCGATCGAGCGTCTGTCGGCCCATGGCTCGGGCCGTTGCCTGAAAGCGAGAATGCGTCAAGGGGCGTTGGTTTCCGCCAGCGCCCCTTGCGCGCGCCTATAGGTTTTTTGGGCCGATCTATTGGGCTGCGAACACGCCCCACCCGGACGCGCCCCTATGTCCCCGCAGACATACAGCCAGAGACCAGACCCCTATACGCGCCCCTCAAGCAAGCGACACACCCGATGGGGTGCGCGCGAGAAACCCGTATCCGTGTTGTGGAAAGCTGGCCACGAAAGCAGGTCTTCTGACCGATCCAGCGATGGGATCTGTCCCACAGATGCGGGTTTCGGACAAGCATTCGATAGCTTGCATTTGACAGGGTTTGTGCGGGTCTACTGGGTCACGGGGGCCGGCCGGTACAGCCGCTCTAGCACCAATGGGGTAAGATACATGGGCAATTGGGCGCATCCGATGAAGATCATCAGCGGATCTGTCAGTTCGGTGGGCAGGGCCACCAGGAACAGTGCGAGATTTCGGTTGCCCGCAACCAGGCCCAGGGCGGTGCTGTTTGGGCGGTGACGGCTTACGTACCGGGCGAGGATTTGCGCACCGAAATTGAGCGTAAACGCCAGGGCCATCCAGCCGATCAGCTCCACCGGGCGCGCGGTCAGCGCGGGGCCGAGTGCGGACATCAGGGCGACCACGATGACAGCCAGCAGGATCACCGTCAGGCCGTCCAGGCTGGTGCGTTGGCCCTCGCTCAGCGGTCCGTGGGCCGCGCGGGCGGCAAAGCCCAGGCCAATGCTGCCAAAGATCACCAAGAACAGCCAGGACGTGGCAAAAAGGGCAGCACTTGCGCTGCCCAAAGCGGGCAGAAGCCAGAAGATGGGCAGAACCGTCAGCGGGAAGATTGCCGTGCCCAGGATTAACAGGCGCAGGGCTGGGGCTGGGTCATGACCCATCAGTGCTGCGAAGTTCGGCGCGCCCGAGATGGATGGGGCACTGACCGCGAGCACGAGAACCAGACCCAACGGGGTCGCGGCAAGATCCAAGGCATGGACCAAGCCCAGGGCCAGCAGAGGCAAGCCCAATTGAAGGATCAACACGCAAGCGGAGGCCTCGCCCAGGTCCTGGCGTACCCCCAGGGCCTGGCGCAGCCCGATGCGCAGGCCGGTGAAGAACAATAGGCCCGCCACCATATGGGGCAGCCAGGGACGCAAGGTCTCGGCCAGGCCCGGCAGGGCAAGTCCTGCGACCAGACCCGCCACCAAGCCCCACCGGCCCTGGCGGGCGACCCAGGGCAGTGGGTTTGCCGCACGTAGCCTCATGGCGTCCACGCCCTAAGGGGGGCGGGGGGGCTTTGAAAGGCTAGTACGCGGTGCAGGAAAATGGGGATGTCCTTGGCCAAGACGTTTGACGCGCCAAGGGTCTGGGAAGGCTCGCCCGGGGTCAAGGGGGGATCGGCCTGATCTGGGGTGGGACCGGCCATCGCGCCCGCACAGCGGTCGCGCTGCAGGCGCTGCCTGCGGGGGCGCGGATGCGCCAATGGCCTTCGCACGCTTGGGCCAACCGTGTCAGAGAGGTGGTGGGCCGCGGGCCGGGGCCAGCGGCCGCAACCCTTAAACGTAAATTGACCGCGCTTTGGCGTGCCAAATCGCGGTCAAGATATGCGTGACGTGCGCCGATGGGCGCACTGCTTTTATTAGGTCGACGGTTACTGGGTCAGCGCGGCTGCATCCAGACAGGTGGCTTTCGCATCCCCTGTCAGCGCATCGCAGGACACGGACGCCACAACCTCTTCGGTCGGGGCGCTTTGCAGAACCGGTGCGGCCTCTGCTTCAGCCATCTGGTCTGCCGTTGAATGGTAGGCCATGCCCCAGCCGCAGCCCTCAGCATATGCTGCCGAGCTTGCCATGAAGGCGGAGGCGGCCAGAACGGTCAGAACACGCGTTGTCTTGGTCATATCAATCCTCCGAGTTAACGATGTGAACATCGAACCACATGGGGCCGCCCGTGCAAAAGGAAAATGCCCCAACAAAATGTCGCAGGGCGGTTTGTGCCTAATGTTTGGGCGTCGGAGGTGTAAAGTGTCGGTCTTGGGCCCTTGAGCGGGCGCAAGCCTGAGGGCCTGCCCATCTGATGGGCAGGCCCTGGCACGGTGGATACGACCGCTCCGCGCCAGGGCCGGGGTAGATCAATACCGGTAATGCTCGGGCTTGAAGGGGCCTTCCTGAGCCACGCCAATATAGTCGGCCTGGTCTTTTGACATCTCGGTTAGCTTCACGCCGATCTTGGCCAGATGCAGGCGGGCCACCTTCTCGTCCAGATGCTTGGGCAGGATGTAAACCTCGTTTTTGTACTCATCGCCCTTGGCCCACAACTCGATCTGGGCCAGCACCTGGTTGGTGAAGCTTGCGGACATCACGAATGACGGGTGGCCGGTGGCGTTGCCCAGGTTGAGCAGACGCCCTTCGGACAAAAGGATCATGCGCTTGCCCGAAGGCATCTCGATCATGTCCACCTGGTCTTTGATGTTGGTCCATTTGTGGTTCTTCAGGGCCGCCACTTGGATCTCGTTGTCGAAGTGACCGATGTTGCCGACGATCGCCATGTCCTTCATCTCGCGCATATGCTCGATACGGATCACGTCCTTGTTGCCGGTGGTGGTGATGAAGATATCGGCCTTGTCGACCACGTCTTCCATGGTGACCACTTCAAAGCCGTCCATGGCCGCTTGAAGGGCGCAGATCGGGTCAATTTCAGTCACTTGGACACGCGCGCCTGCGCCGCGCAAGGAGGCCGCCGAGCCTTTGCCCACATCGCCGTAGCCCAGCACCACAGCCGTTTTACCGGCCATCATGGTGTCGGTGGCGCGACGAATGCCGTCCACAAGGCTTTCCTTACAGCCGTACTTGTTGTCGAATTTCGACTTGGTTACGCTGTCATTGACGTTGATCGCAGGGAATGGCAGCTGCCCATCGCGCACCAATTGGTACAGACGGTTGACGCCGGTGGTGGTTTCCTCCGACACGCCTTTGATCTGGTCGCGCACCTTTGTGAACCAACCGGGGCTTTGGGCCATGCGCTTGGCAATCTGCGCTTTGATCACTTCTTCCTCTTCCGATTGAGGCACCGGAATGATGTCTTCGCCCGCTTCGGCCCGTGCGCCCAAAAGCACGTAGAGGGTCGCATCTCCACCATCATCGAGGATCATGTTGGGCAGGTCGTCAAACAGGAAGGATTTGTCCAGATAGTCCCAATGCTCCTCCAAGGTCTGGCCCTTGATGGCAAAGACCGGCACGCCGGCCTCGGCAATGGCAGAGGCTGCGTGGTCTTGGGTGGAGAAGATGTTGCACGACGCCCACCGCACATCCGCACCCAATGCTGTCAGGGTCTCGATCAGCACCCCGGTCTGGATGGTCATGTGCAAAGAGCCCACGATGCGCGCGCCTTTCAGGGGCTTGCTGTCGCCAAACTCTTCGCGCAATGCCATCAATCCGGGCATTTCGGTTTCAGCGATGTCCAATTCCTTGCGCCCAAACTCGGCAAGCGAAATGTCTTTTACGATGTAGTCTTTGGCCATATCAGAAGCTCCTATCGACTGGGCGCGGGCACCATCCGCGAATACTGGCGCGGGATTAACAGCCGCGCTGTGCTCTTGCAATCGGGCAAAGACAAGGCAAAGCCGGTGTGAATTGTCGCGCCAAGGGGCGGGGCCGCGCGCGGATCGGCCTTGCACGGCCTGCGGTCTTGCGAGCGGCGCCTGTGAGCGCTAGGCACATGACGTCACCGGAGCCCGCACCCATGTCCAAACCCACCCGGGCCTGGCAGCGCATGTTGTCGGGCCGCCGCCTTGATCTGCTCGACCCATCCCCGTTGGATATCGAGATTGAAGACGTGGCCCATGGTCTGAGTTTCGTTGCGCGCTGGAACGGTCAAACCTCCGGCGCGCATCCCTATTCGGTGGCCGAGCATTCGCTGCTGGTCGAGACCCTGTTTGCCACGCTGGCCAAGGATCCCCTGCCCAAATGGCGCTTAGCCGCGTTGCTGCATGATGCCCCTGAATATGTGATCGGCGATATGATCTCGCCGGTCAAAGCCGCCGTTGGGCCAGGTTATGGGCGCATGGACCTGCGCTTGACCGAGGCCATCCACAGGCGTTTCGGCCTGCCGGGACAGATCCCTGCTTCGATCAAAAAGACAATCAAGCGGGCCGACAAGATGTCCGCGTGGCTGGAGGCGGTCCATCTTGCGGGCTTTACCCGGGCCGAGGCGGACAAGCTGTTTTTGCGCCCCGCCGAGATTGTGGACCTTGCGCCCCTGCCGCCCTTGGAGGCGCGCGCGGCCTATTTGGCGCGCTTTGAGGTGCTGTTGGCCGCCTGCGACGCGGCGGGCTAGCTCAGAAATTCCCGTCGCCGCGGTGGTATCCCCGGGCCAAGGTCGCTATATGCCGGGTCAACAGCACATCAAGGACAAAGTCATGTTGGAACTGGGCGGGGACACGGCGTCTCAAGCGGGCGATCTGATCAAAGACAGCTCTGAAGCGACGTTTATGCAAGATGTGATCGAGGCCTCCCAACAGGTGCCGGTGATCGTCGATTTCTGGGCGCCCTGGTGTGGGCCGTGCAAAACCCTTGGCCCTGCGCTGGAGGCGGCGGTGACCGCGGCGGGCGGCAAGGTCAAGATGGTCAAGGTCGATGTGGACCAAAACCAGATGATCGCAAGCCAGTTGCGCATCCAGTCGATCCCAACGGTCTATGGCTTTGTGAACGGCCAGCCCGTGGATGGGTTTCAGGGCGCGCAGACCCCAGCAGCCATCAAAGAGTTCATCGATCGCCTGATTGCCCAGTCGCCCGCGGGCGATGGCGGCCTGTCGGAAGCGCTGGATGCAGCCGATGAAATGCTGGACGAAGGGGCCGTCGCGGATGCCGCCCAAACCTATGCCGCGATCTTGGAGCAAGAGCAGGACAATCTGCGCGCCTTAACCGGCCTTGCCAAAGCCTATCTCGCCCTGGGCGAGACGGAGCGGGCCGAGGGCATCCTGGCCATGGTGCCCGAGGACAAGGCGGGAGATCCGTCCGTCACTGCCCTTAAGGCTCAGATGGAGCTGTCGCAAAGCGCTGTGGACGCGGGCGAGCAGGGGGCCCTGCGCGCCAAGCTGGACGCCAACCCCGATGATCACCAGGCGCGGCTGGACCTTGCCATGGCTCAGATCGGCGCACAGGACAGCGCGGGCGCTGTGGACACGCTGTTGGAGCTGTTCCGCCGGGACCGCGACTGGAATGACGGGGCCGCGAAAGAGCAGCTTTTGAAGCTTCTTGATAGCCTTGGCCCCAAGGATCCTGTGGCCCAGTCGGGCAGACGGCGCTTGTCCTCTCTGATTTTCGCTTAAGTTACGGGCAAACGCGTCAAAGGAGACTGCATGACCCGCAGTTTTGCCCAGGCTGATCTTCCCAGCCTTATCCCCCTGTTTCCGCTGCCCGGCGCATTGTTGTTGCCGCGTGCGCGGCTGCCGCTGAATATCTTCGAGCCGCGCTATCTGGCGATGCTCGACGATACGCTGAAAAGCGAGCATCGGTTGATCGGGATGATCCAGCCCCAGGCCCAGCCCGAGGGCAAATCAACCGGGCGCTTGCACCGCATCGGATGCGCGGGGCGTGTGACATCGTTTCAGGAAACCGATCAGGGGCGGTATATGATCACCTTGACCGGGATCAGCCGCTTCCGCCTGAAAACCCAAACCGACGGGTTCACGCCCTATCTGCGGGGTGAGGTGGATTGGGACAGCTTCGCGCGGGATCTGGGCGCGCGCGAAAAAGATGCGGCCTTTGACCGGCCTGCGTTTCTGGACGCGTTGGGCCGGTATTTCGATGCAGCCCAACTGAAATCTGACTGGGAAAGCCTGAAAGAGGCGGAGGAAGAGCTGTTGGTGAACTCGTTGTCGATGCTCTGTCCCTTCGATCCCGAGGAAAAGCAGGCCCTGTTGGAGGCCCCTACCTTGCAAAACCGGCGCGAAACGCTGGTCACCTTGATGGAGTTTGCCCTGCGCGGGGGCGAAGACGGGTCGGTGCAGTGAGCACCGCGTCCCATGCCCACGCGGCGGAGCGTCATATGCTCAGCGCGCTTGTGTGCCCGGTGACTCATACGGTTCTGGTTTATGACCCCGTCGCCCAAGAGCTGATCAGCCGTGCTGCGAACCTTGCCTTTCCCATTCGCAACGGCATCCCTGTGATGCTGGTGGATGAAGCGCGCAGTTTGGACACGTGAGCGACCCCTATGCTCATCACCCCGAATTGCGGGGCAAAATTCGCCCTGCGGCCGAGAATTTCCTGCGCAACACGCCCATTGAGGAGCTGGACCAAATGGCCCAGGACATGGGCGCGCCAAGCGGGTGGCGCTTGCCAGACGATGTGCGAGAGGCCGAACGTAAAGCCTTGCTCAAAGGGCGGGCCGGACAGGATCTTTGGGTTTTTGCCTATGGCTCGCTGATGTGGGACCCAGGGCTTTTCTATACCCAGGTGCGTCGCGCTTTCCTGCCCGGCTATGCCCGGCGTTTTACTATGATCGAGAACATCGGTGGCCGGGGCACCAGGGACCAACCTGGGACGATGGCCACACTCGACCACGGCCCAGGCTGCGAGGGATTGGTGTTTTGTATTGCCGCGGACCAGGTGGAGGTTGAAACCTTTGTGCTGTGGCAGCGCGAGCGGGTGGCCGAAGGTTATCTGTCAGTGTTCTTGCCGGCAGAGGTGGAGGGCGGCACGGTGCAGGCGCTGTGCTTCGTGTCGGATCACAACGCAGAGATGATCCAACCCGATTTGACCCGCGAACAGATCGTCCACCACATGGCCACGGGCGAGGGGATTTTGGGCACATCGCTGGACTATGTGCGCAACTTGAAGACCCAACTGGACCTCCTAGGCATCTCGGATGCCCATCTCTCGGGTCTTTTGGACGAGGCCGAGACGCTGTCGGCCCGGCTCAAAGGCGGCTAGCCCAGGCCCTCGCCCCTCATCAGACGGGGCAGATCGCCGGTCAAACCGGCGGCCTCGCGCATCATGGCGCGGCGCACCGGGGGCATCGCTTGGGCCGCCCCAAGGGCCAGATCGCGCAAGCCTCGCATCACGGGGTTGTCGTTGGAAAAAACGCGGTTGATCACATCCGTTGTCGCCGCAAGTGCGAGGATATCTGTGCGCCGCCACCGGGCATAGCGGTCCAAGACCACGGCGGTGCCCAGGTCCTCGCCCCTTTGCTTGGCCTCGCTCAACACCTCCGCCAGGGCGGCCACATCGCGCAGGCCCAAGTTCAGCCCTTGACCCGCCAGCGGATGAATGCCGTGGGCCGCGTCGCCGACCAGCGCCAGGCGCGCTGCGGTCAGGGCCGAGGCAAGGCTGAGGTCCAACGGATAGGCATGGCGCCCGCCCGTAAGGCTGAGATCCCCAAGAAACGAGCCGACCTTGGGGGCAAGTGCCGCAAGATAGGTGCTGTCATCCGCCTCATGTAGAGCTACGGCTGTATCCCGATCCTCGCTCCAAACCACCGAGACCCGGTCGCCGGGTAACGGCAGCAAGGCCAAGGGGCCGGAGGGCAGGAACATTTGATGGGCGGTGTTGTGATGGGGACGGGTGTGATCCAGCGCACACACAAGTGCCGTTTGGCTGTAGGCCCAGCCCTGGCGCGACAGACCGGCGCGGCTGGCCACCTGGCTTTCGCGCCCATCGCACCCGACCAAAAGCGCACCGCGCACAACAGCACCTGTGTCTGTGGTCACGAGATGCGCGCCAGTCGCGATCTCTTGGTGGATCACCCTATGGGGCGACAGGCTTGTGACAAGCGGGTTTGCCTTGACCGCCTCCAATATTGCTTTGCGCAAGAACCGGTCTTCAATCATATGGCCCATGGGGCCTTCGCCGATCTCGCGGTGGTCGAAATGCACGTAAAGCGGCGAGGCGCCATCGCCCTCGCGCCCGTCGCTGACTTTGATGTCTAGAATGGGGGCGGCTTGGTCTGCGACCCTGTCCCAGATGCCAAGGGCCGCCAGCATCCGCCGTGTCGCAAGGGCAATCGCATAGGCCCGTCCGTCAAAACCAGGCTCGGCGCGCAACTCCATGGGGCGAGCATCGACAAGCACGCTGGTGATCCCGCTTTGGGCCAGCGCAAGGGCGAGTGCCGGGCCGTTCAACCCGCCACCGACAATCACGACATCTGCTTGGTGCTCCATGCGCCTTGTTATGGCGCTTGAAGAGCGCGTGTCCATGGCCCAAGCTGCGGCAAAAAGGAAGGCTGGGACATGGACATCACAACGGCAAGCGCAGCACAGATCGCCACAAAGATCAAGGACGGCACCTGGGATGCGGTGGAGGTGTGCGACGCCTTTCTGGAGGGCTGTGCTTCCCACCCTGCACAGGACCAGATCTATGCGCGCATGACCGAAAGCCGTGCGCGAGAGGATGCGATGGCCGCGCGCAGCCGGGCCAAGCTGGGCCAGCCGCTTGGTCCGCTCGACGGTGTTCCGATCTCGTGGAAAGACCTATTCGATACCGCTGGCGTTGCCACCGAAAGCGGCTCGCGTCTGTTGGAGGGGCGGGTGCCCAGCCAAGACGCGCTGGTCTTGGAGCGGGCAACGCGCGCGGGCCTGGTGTGCCTGGGCAAGACCCACCAGACCGAGCTTGCCTTCTCGGGGCTTGGGGTAAACCCCCAGACCGCCACGCCCCCCAATGCGCTGGCGCCCGCGCTGGCCCCCGGTGGCTCGTCCTCCGGGGCTGCGGTGTCGACGAAGCTGGGCCTGGCCGCCGCTGGCATCGGGTCGGACACCGGCGGGTCCGTTCGGATCCCTGCGGCCTGGAACGATCTGGTGGGGTTGAAGACCACCCATGGGCGCCTTCCACTTACGGGCGTTGTGCCGCTGTGCGCACGTTTTGACACAATAGGACCGCTGACCCACACGGTGGAGGATGCGGCCCTTGTGTTTGCGGCGCTCGACGCCTCCAAACCGGTGGATCTCAGTGCGGCGAGCCTGTCTGGCCGCCGGGTCTTGGTGCTTGACGCCCAGGTGCTGACGCCGGTGGACGAGGCGCCCGAGCGCGCGCTCCAAGACGCCCTGTCAAAGCTCTCGTCCCACGGCGTGGTGATCGACCATGCGCCTGCGCCGATGATTGACGAGGCGTTGCCTGCGTCTGCCATCCTCTTTACCGCCGAGGCCTATGCCACCTGGCGGCATCTGATCGCCCCCCATGGGGACAAGATGTTCGCCCCGGTGCGCGCCCGTTTCGAGGCTGGCAAAGACCTCAATGCCGCCGATTACGTCGCCGCCTGGCAGATGTTGGAGCGGGCCCGGGCAGCCTTTGTGGATCTGATTGCAGGCTATGACGCGGTGGTTCTGCCCACCAGCCCCATCCTGCCACCCGACACCGCACAGTTGCTGGCGGATGAGGCGTTTTTCACGGAACGAAACCTGCATGCCTTGCGCAACACGCGGGTGGGCAACCTGATGGGCTCGGCCGCGCTGACGCTGCCCACGGACACGCCCCATTGCGGCCTGATGTTGGTGGGCGGTCCGGGGGATGAGGCGCAGCTTTTGCGCCTGGGTGCGGCGATGGAGCCGGTTTTGAGGGGTTAAGCGGCAATTGTCGCGTGCAAAGTGCCGCTCCAAGGCTGGACCCCTTGGCCTTGTGCAGCTAGTTTTCACGCTGTGAGGGCGTTAAGACCCGGTTTGAGGCATGTCTATGGATTTCCCCGCGCGCTTTTCCGATCTGCCGGAATACGCCTTTCCAAGGCTGCGTCGTCTATTGGACGGGGTGGCCCCTGGCGACACGCCCACGCCCATGTCCATCGGCGATCCGATGCATCCCATTCCACCCATGGTAGGCGAGATCCTGGCGCGTGAGACGCAAGGTTTCGCGGGCTATCCACCAAATGAGGGCACGCCCGAGCTGCGCGGGGCCATCGCCGGATGGCTGGACCGCCGCTATGGGGTGGAGGTGGATCCGGACGCGCGCATCCTGCCCCTCAATGGCACGCGGGAGGGGTTGTTTAACGCAGCCATCGCCCTGTCGCCCGAGCGTAAGGCAGGCGCGCAGCCCGCGGTGCTGCTGCCCAACCCGTTTTACCAATGCTACGCCGTGGCGGCCCTGACCGCGGGGGCCGAGCCGGTTTATGTCAATGCAGGGCCCGAGACCGGGTTCCTGCCGGATTTTGAGCGCCTGGATCCGGCACTGCTGGCGCGCACCAGCATCGTCTATATGTGCTCGCCCTCGAACCCCCAGGGGGCGGTGGCCGATAGGGCCTATTGGACGCGGCTTTTGGCCCTAGCCGAGCGCTATGATTTCCGAATTTTTGCGGATGAATGCTATTCCGAGATCTGGCGAGAGACCCCGCCGCCCGGGATTTTGGAGGTCGCGGACGCGGTTTGTGCGGATCCCGAGCGGGTGGTGGCGTTCCATTCCTTGTCCAAACGCTCGAACCTCGCTGGTTTGCGTTCGGGTGCGGCCACCGCAGGGCCCAAGGCGATTGCGGCCATGAAGCAGTTGCGCGCCTATGCGGGCGCGCCGCTGCCCTTGCCGCTGCAGCGCGTGGCCGAGGCGGTTTGGGCTGACGAGGAACATGTGCGCCAAAGCCAAGCGCTTTACCGCGAAAAGTTTGACCTGGCCGATGAGATCTTGGGTAATCTGCCCGGATACTCTGCGCCTGAGGCTGGGTTTTTCCTGTGGCTTGATGTGGGGGATGGCGAGGCGACAGCGCTGGATCTGTGGCGCAGGGCCGGTGTGCGCTGTTTGCCCGGGGCCTACCTTGCCCGCGACGCGGGAGGCGAAAACCCGGGCGCGCGCTATATTCGCCTGGCGCTGGTGGCCCCTCGGGACGAAGTGGCGCGCGGGTTGCGCGCTGTTGCCCACCATCTCAGCGCGGGGAGGGCTGCCTGATGGCCCGCAAGGCACGCAAACGGACCCAGCGCTTGGTCGAAAGCGAGACGGAGCAAAAGCTGCGACGCCGTGGAACCGAGGCCATAGGCTTGGGGCTTTTGGTGCTGGCGGGCGCGCTGTTTGCGCTGTTGTGGAGCTATAGCGCCGAAGATCCATCGCTGTTTTCGGCCACATCGAACCCGCCCACCAATTGGTTGGGCTTGGTGGGGGCGTCCCTGGCGGATCCTATGCACCGGGTTCTGGGCTGGGCAGCCTACGGGTTTCCGATCACATTTGCGGTCTGGGGCCTACGTTTGATCCGACACCGGGGCGACACGCGGGTGGTCAGCCGGATCATCACAGCGCCCATCGCGATCGTGCTGGCGGCCCTTTTCGCCAGCTTGCACGTGCCCTTGGCGGGCTGGCCCTACAGCTATGGCCTGGGGGGTGTGATGGGCGACGCGGTGCTGCGCGAGGTGGTGCCTTTGGTGCCGCTTTCCCTTGTCCCAGGCATCAAAGTGCTGACCCTTGTTCTGGGCCTTTTGACCCTAAGTGTGGGCGCCTTTGCCCTGGGCGTAAACTGGGCGGAGGCGCGGGGATTCTGGCGCTGGGTGCGCCAGGGCGCGCTGGCGGGGCTCATCGGCTCGCTGATGGCGGGCAAGGCGGTGGCCAAGGTCACCGGCAAAGCCACCAGCAAAAGTGCCAAGGGTTTGCGGGAACGCAAGGCCGCGCGCGCTGCCAAGAAAGCCGCCGAGCAAGAGGCGCAGGACCAACGGCTTGACGCAAAGATGGCAGCGGAGGCGACAAAGGCCGGCTTTGGCCCGGGCCAGGATGCGGGCGGTCCGGACGATGCGCGCGTCATGGCGCGGATCGCCCGTGCTGTGCAGAACCGGACCAGAGGCGAAGGCGAGGGCGAGGAGACAAGCAGCGCGCCCCCCTTGGGCGCTGCGACCGATCCGCCCGAGGATATGGCCGCTGCGCAGATCGAGGACGCGCCGGTCCCGGCTCATATCAATG
>JBCBNR010000037.1:0-13390 GCA_039821665.1 Pseudomonadota bacterium | reverse complement strand
GAGTTTCGCCGAGGAGGAAGCCCGTGAACTGGGTTTGGAGGTGGGCGACAGCCTGACCGTCAACATTCTGGGCCGCGACATCACAGCGACCCTGGCCAATTTTCGCGTGGTCGAGTTTCAAAACATGGGCATCAATTTCATCATGACCCTGAACCCAGGCGCCCTGGCAGGCGCGCCGCACACCCATATCGCCACGGTTTACGCCGATGAAAGCGCCGAGGCGCCGTTGCTGCGCACCCTATCCGAGGCGTATCCCAACATCACAGCAATTCGGGTCAAAGATGGTATCGCGCGGGTGACCGAGGCCCTTTCCTCGCTTGCGGCGGCCACGCGCTATGGCGCAATGGCAACGCTGGTGACCGGGTTTGCGGTGTTGATCGGGGCTGCCGCTGCGGGCGAGCGGCGTCGCATCTTCGAAAGTGCTGTGCTCAAGACCTTAGGCGCTGTGCGCGGACGCATCCTTGCGTCCTTTGCGCTGCGCTGGGTGATCCTAGGCACGGCGGCAGGCCTCTTTGCGATCCTGGGAGGTGGACTGGCGGGATGGGCTGTGATGGTCTTTGTGATGGACGGAACCTTCCGTTTCGAACCTCTCTCTGCGGTTAGCATCGTGGTGGGTGGGGCGCTTGCTACCCTTCTGGCGGGCCTTGCCTTTGCATTGCGACCGCTCGCCGCACGTCCGGCACAAACCTTGCGCGCACGGGACTAAATCCACTCAAACGCTGTAAAAAGCGGGCTAGATTGCCAACGACTTTCCTGCCCACGGAGACCGAAAATGCTTGAAACGTGGGGTCATAATGACAATATCTTGCCTGTAATAGTCGGGTATCCACGAGGCGTGGGCGCCCGAAAAGATCAACGGTCAACAAAACGGAGGGTTTAATGGCCGAGTATGAAACGATCCGCAGAGCAGGCGCCGGCGTCCGCACGGCGGAAATTGACGCCGGCCTGCGCGCCCATATGAACTCTGTCTACAGCCTGATGGCTGCGGGCATGGTTGTCACTGGCATTGTCGCCTACGTGTTCGGCACCGACCTGAAATCGGCGCTGGCCGGTCAGGGCACATCGATCGTCCCCATGGGTATGATCGAGGCTGTGTTCTTCTCGCCCCTGCGCTGGGCTGTGCTGTTTGCACCGCTGATCATGGTGTTTGCCATGGGTGCTGCGATCAACCGTATGAGCCAGTCGACCGCACAGATGTTCTTCTATGCGTTTTCCGCTGTGATGGGGCTGTCGATCTCGTCGATCTTCGCGATCTACACCGGTCAGTCGATCGCACAGATCTTCTTTATCACCGCAATCGCATTCATGGGCCTCAGCCTGTGGGGCTATACCACCAAGAAAGACATCTCCGGTTGGGGTTCGTTCCTGATCATGGGTGTGATCGGCCTGGTGGTGGCGTCCATCGTGAACATCTTCCTGGGCTCGCCCGCGATTATGTTCGCGATCTCCACGATCGGTGTTCTGGTGTTTGCGGGTCTCACCGCCTACGACACCCAGCGCATCAAGAACGAGTATGTGGTCATGGCCGGCACGCCCGGTGGTGAGGCATGGTTGGGCAAAGCGGCCATCATGGGTGCTGTCAGCCTCTACATCAACTTCATCAACATGTTCATGATGCTTTTGCAGCTCTTCGGCTCGCGCGAGTGATGCGATCCTAATCCGAATGATCGAAAGGCCGGGGCATGTCCCCGGCCTTTTTCGTATGAGGGGCACCACCAATCGGTGGGCGGTATGACCGCGCACGTGCACGCATCCCCACCCCTGATTGCGCGCGCCAGCCAGCTCAAGGGTGCCAGACCATCTCCACCGCAGGAAAGAGGATGCCTTGGCCCAGGGCAATCTCGCGCGCACCCAACACCGCAAACCCGAGGGCGCGGTAGAACGGCTCCGCTGTGCGCGTGCTCATACAATGCAGACCGCTAAGCCCCGCAGCCCGCGCCTCGTCCTGGCAGCGGCGCAGGAGCGCCGTGGCAGCCCCCTGCCGGGTGGCCCCGGGGTCCGTGGCCACGTGGCGCACATGGCCCAGCGTGTTATCCCCCCACTGCCCATGGGGCGTGGCCCGCGTCCAGCCCCCGACTGCCAAAAGGTCATGGTCGCGAAAAACCATATAGTAGGTTCCGCTGGCCACCAGCTTGGGCTGCGCACGCGAGATCAACGGCACGGCCGTGACCATCACCGATGGTGGGTAATCCTGCGCCAGCAACCGCCCATAACTTTTGGACAGTAGGTGTTCGATGGCAGGCAGATCCGCCCGGGTCGCGGGCCGCATGGTCAGGTTGGACATCTCGCTTCTCCCAACGAAAAAGGGCCGCGTGTCGCCACGCAGCCCCTTGTTCCGATAAATCAGGCGGATCTTACTTGATCTTGCCTTCCTTATACTCGACGTGCTTGCGCGCCACCGGGTCGTACTTTTTGACCACCATCTTCTCGGTCATGGTGCGCGAGTTTTTCTTGGTCACGTAGAAGTGCCCAGTGTCCGCGGTCGAGTTCAGGCGAATTTTGATCGTCGTTGGTTTGGCCATCTCAGCTCTCCTAGCGGTCCACCGCCAATGCAAAAGCGCGCGCTCTCGCCGCGCGAAATTCGAAGCGTCGTTTTACTCGCGCACCCTACGAAGTCAAGGGGGCAACGCGGCCCAGGCTGCGCATGGTAGAGCGCCCGTCGCTGTGATCGAAAAACGGGATCTCTCGGGCAGAACCGGGTGCTGCGAGCACCGCATCGACCTCGCTGAGCACGATGCGGGTGATAAAGGGCAGCGGCAGGGCGCGCGCCTCCTCCAAGGTCAGCCATTGCAGATGGCTCAGCTCGTCACCCGCAGCACTTAAGCCGTGCACATCGCCGCCCAATACCTCCGCCGGGACCATGAAAAACCGCGCATCAAAGCGCCGGGGCCGTCCGGGTGGGGTGATCGCGCGAAAGAAAAACCGCAACGGGGATGCATCGGGTGCCACCGACCGTTGCCCCAAAGCGGCCCACCCCGGATGATGTGGCGCGCACAGATCAAGGCCTGTCTCCTCCCACAACTCTCGCACGGCCGCAGCCGCCAGGGCCCGGGCCGAAGGCGCAGAGCCCCCCGCCTCCAAAGCTTGCGCCACCTGGGGTTGAAGCGGACGCGCAAGCGGTGCGGTGCTGTCGCCGTCATCCACGCGCCCGCCGGGAAAGACAAACCGATTGGGCATGAACACCGCTTTTGCGCCCCGTTGGCCCATCAACACCCGGGGCAGAGCGGCAGCCCGGTCGACCGCAACCACCGTGGCGGCGGGGCGCACGGGCACTGTGTCTTCAGTGGGGTCCTTCAAGGCGGTGCTCACCGGTGGGGCGGCCCGCCAAAGCCGTGCATGCGCTTGGCCCATTGAAAGCCCACGAACATGCCCTTGATCCGTGGCAACAAAAACAGCGCCAGCAGCACAAACACGGTCGAAAAGGACGTGGCCATCACCCAGGCCGCAGGGCGCCAAAGCTCGAACACCAACAGCATCAGCGGGGCCATCAAGTGGCCGCCGATCATGATCGTGGCCCAGGCCGGGCCGTCATCGGCGCGCTGGTGGGACAGATCCTCGCCACAAGACAGGCAAGTGCGGCGCACCTTCAGGTACCCTTCCATCAAAGGGCCGGTGCCGCAGGACGGACAGCTGCGCTGCCAGCCGCGCCAAAGGGCTGTGCTCAGGTCACGCTCCTCCGGCTTGGCCAGGCGGTCGACGTCAAGGTAACTGTCATCTTTCATGGACACTAATGTAACGCATTCGCACCGCCTTTCATCTGAGACATCCCGCCTTGCGGCGCCGTGTCGCAAAAAAAGTCTTAAACGCGCGACGGAACCCGCCCTGTTCGTGCGTTTGAAGACCAGTCGCGCCACCAAAGACGCGCATTTCAAAACCTATGAGGTAGATGATTATGAACAAGACACCACGCGCCCGGGCCGGATTGGCCGCTGCCCTAATCGCCCTGTCCGCAGGGGCTGTGTTTGCGCAATCGGACAAGCGCGGCGACGCCTTTGCCCAGATGGACACAAATGGGGACGGTCAGGTCACCCGGGCCGAGGCGGACGCTGCGGCCCAGGCCCGCTTTGCCCGGATCGACACCAGCGGAGACGGCCTGCTGTCGAGCGCTGAGTTAGTTGAGGCCGCACAGCGCGGCGGCAATCGGGCGGCCAAACGGGCAGAACGGATGATCCAGCGCGCGGATCAAAACGGCGATGGGTTGCTCAGCCCGGCAGAGCTGGAGGGCATGCGACCGGCGGGCAAATCCGCGTTCGACAAGGCAGATGCCAATGGCGATGGCGTTCTGACCCAGGAGGAGGCGCGCGCCCTGCGCGGTCAGCGCAACGGCCCCCGTGCACAGGACAGCTAGTCCAAGGTGGGGCGTGTCCATCATGGGCCAGATGGTCCCTGGATGCGCCCTGCAAACACGTGCACACTCGCACCATGAGCGACACACGCGCCAAGGACCTGCGCGAAGAAGCGGCCCTTCTGGCGGCTTTCTCCAAGGGCGATGCCACCGCGGCCCAGGTGCTGACCGACCGGCACCTGGACCCGTGCTATGGGCTGGCGCTGCGGATGCTCAACTCGACCGCCGAGGCCGAGGAGGTGGCCCAGGATGCCATGTTGCGTCTGTGGAAAACCGCCCCCTCTTGGCGGTCGGGCGAGGCACGGATCAGCACCTGGCTCTACCGGGTCACGGCCAACCTGTGCACCGACCGTCTGCGCAGACGCCCCCGACAGGTGGGCCTGGATCAGGCACAAGAGGTGCCGGATCAAAG
This sequence comes from Pseudomonadota bacterium, assembly GCA_039821665.1. Taxonomy (GTDB): domain Bacteria; phylum Pseudomonadota; class Alphaproteobacteria; order Rhodobacterales; family Rhodobacteraceae; genus CANLSM01. The sequence goes on along the minus strand of JBCBNR010000037.1, from coordinate 8,633 downwards.
CCCCAGCGCCCAGGCGCAGATGGAAGGCGCGGATCGGCAAAACGCGCTTTACCAAGGCCTTGCCCTCTTGCCCGAACGACAGAGGCTCGCCATGGTTCTGAGACATCTGCAAGAGCGCAGCAATCCAGAGATCGCCCAGATCATGGACTTGTCGGTGGACGCGGTGGAAAGCCTGCTGTCGCGGGGAAAGCGGGGCCTGCGCAAAGTGTTGGAGGCCCAAGGCGCGCTAGATAAAGGCGCTGGCGCACAAGGACGTAAGGATCAAGCCCATGGCTGACAAACAGAAAGGACCGCGCGGCGCCCGGGACGGGGACGCCCTGGACGCCCTGTTCGCCCAGGCGCGCAGCGCAGCTCCGCGCGCCTCTGCGGCTCTTCACGCCCGGGTTTTGGACGAGGCGGGCCGGGTGGCCCAAGCCCAAGCAAGCCGCCCAGAACCCTCGGCCTTTTTGCGCGCCCTTGGCATGCTGGAGCGGTCTTTGTCCGGCTGGCGCGCGGGCATTGCCCTTGCGGCCTGCGCCTGTTTGGGCGTGTGGCTGGGCTATGGCGATCCGGTCGGTCTGCAAACAGGCCAGACCGGCCTTGTCACAGCCCTTGAAGCCGATGCTTTTGTTCTGGACCCGGACGCGCCTGCGTTCGCGATGCTTTTGTTGGATGGCTAGACTGTTATGACCGATCCCGTTGCACCCAAATCGACCCGCGTTCGGCGCTGGGGCCTGTTTGCTTCGCTTGCGCTGAATGTCGCCCTTGTCGGGGTGATCGGAGGCGCCGTTTACCGCGATCAGGCGGCCCCACCGCAGGCGCAAATCCTGCGCGGTGATGTGCTGCGGCCGTTGTTCCAGTCTCTCTCGCCCGAGGATCAGGCAAGCGTGCGCCGCCAGTTGGCCCAGGAAACCACCTCGTTCCGGGTGGTGCGTCGGGATTTCCGCCAAGCCAACAGGCAGGTGCTCAACGCGCTTACGGCCTCTCCCTTCCAAGAGGCGCAATTGGCCAGCGCCTTAGACGCCCATCGGGGGTTTTTGTTGAAGTTTGGCCAGGCGAGCCAAACGGTGATTTTGACCCAGTTGCGAACCTTGACCGATGCCGAGCGCGCGCAAGTGGCCGAGGCGGTGCGCGCCCATCTCAACCGCCGGCCAAAACCACAAGACCGTCGGCCCAAGGGCCAGGGCGGTGCGCGGCAGGACTGACCTTGCCGCGCGCCTACACCCGCCTCAGGCCACGGCCCGCGCGTCGAACGTGACCCGGTTGCGCCCTTGGCTTTTGGAGCGGTAAAGCGCCTGGTCCGCCCGTTCCATCAGGGCCTCCGCCCCCACATCCGCCTGTTTGACCCAGGCCACGCCCACACTGACCGTAACCCCAAGCCGCGCGCCGTCGGGCAGTTTGAACGGGGCGGCGGCAACGCGGGTGCGGATACGCTCGGCGATGCGCCGGGCGCTGGTGTTGTTGGTGTGGCTCAAGCCTACGAAAAACTCCTCCCCGCCAAGCCGGGCGACCAGATCCCCCTCGCGCAGGCAGGCCCGGATGCGACCCGCCGCCTCTTTAAGGACCACGTCACCCGCTGCGTGACCATGGGTATCGTTCACCGCTTTGAACCGATCCAGATCCAGGATCATACCCGCATAGGCTTGACCGGCAGCCTGGGCCGCCCGGATCTGCTTGGGCAGGTGGTGCATCAAATAGCGCCGGTTGGATAACTGCGTCAGCGTGTCGGTCACAGCCAGGCGCAAACCGGTTTGCAAGCCCTGGCGCAAAGACGCCGCACGCCGCGCCCGCCGGGCCAACGCCTCGACCTTGGGCACCAGCCTGTCCGAGCACCCGGTGCGGACCAGAAAATCGCTGGCCCCAATATCAGCACCCAGTGCTGTGATCCCGATGCTGTCGCACGCCACCACCGCCAAAACCGCGGCGTGGCGCGAGGCTTCGAGCCCGCGCAATTGCGCCACCAGCTTCAACCCGCCTGCCCCATCCATCACCCCGTCCGTGACCACGGTGACATCGGGCGCAAGGGTCTTGACGGCCATTTGCGCCTCGCTCGCCGAGTGGACCAGATGGACCACGGCCCCAGGCAGTTTGCGACGGATCTCTCCGGCCAGCATCTGGTCCGACGCGCCGGGACCCGCCGCCAGCACCAGGTTCAGCGGGGCACGGTCCTGACCTAGGGCCCCTTGGTCCAGCGCGCAGGCCAAGCCTAAATCCTCGGCCGTGGCATAGCGCATCAGCAATTCATCCGTGCTGTGCTTGCGACGGATGATGTTGCGCAAACGCGCGATCACAACGTCCTTGCCCCAGGGCGGGCAGAGATATTCATCAACACCGGCCTGAATGGCCCGCAACTGCTGTGCCACGGGGCCATCCCCGACCAGCACCAACGGCACCAGCACGCCTTGCAATCGATCAAGCAGCCGGTGACAGGCGGCAAAGCCATCTGCCTCCACCAACTCAGCGGCGACGAGCACCAGATCGGGCATCTCCCCGTCCAACACCGTCTCCAACTCCGCCAGCCGCGTGACCGCACGGACATCATAGTAGGCCTCATTCAGAGTCGTGATCAGCGAGATACGGCGCGTTGCCACACCGTCAGCGATCAGGATTGTACCTGGCACGTGTCTTGTCCCCCATTTCATCAGGTCTCTCGACCCCATCAGCCCCACGCTGTTAATGTTGAGGAAAGGTCTTAACGAAACCTTGAGAACTGGTCTTGCGAAGGGGGAAATGTGGCTGAAATGCGCGCAAACAGCGACTGGGCCAAGGAGATTGCAGTCAAAGCAATCATTTGGCTTGCAGACCAACCGGATCGATTGGGCGCCTTTTTGGGGGCAACCGGCGCGCAGGCGGGCGATCTGCGCACCGCTGTGCAGGATCCCGTCTTTTTGGCGAGCGTTCTGGACTTTCTGTTGATGTCCGACGAGGGGGTTGTGGCGTTTGCCCAAGACAGCGATCTGGCGCCCGAGGATGTGCTGCGCGCCCGCGCCGACCTGCCTGGGGGGGATCTGCCGAACTGGACCTAAAGAGCTATGGCCAGCGCTTCGCGGCGCAGACCCTGGGGCAAAAGCATGGGTCTGCGCCCCGCAGCCTCCACATAGACATGGGTGAACCGCGCTTGTGCGGCAGCCTCAGCGGCGTCGCCCCGAAACAGCCCAACTTGGTAGGTGATCGAGGTGCGCCCGACCCGGGTGGTGCCAAGCCCGGCTGCGACCGGATCGGGAAAGCCCAAGGGCGCGCGAAAGGTGCACGCGCTTTCAACGACCAGGCCGATGCACGGCCCATCCGGCACCACCAGACCTGCCCCGATCAGCCAGTGGTTCACGACCGTATCCACATACTCGTAAAACACCACGTTGTTCATATGGGCATAGACGTCATTGTCCCGCCAACGGGTGGTCATTGCGTGCAGATGCTTGTAGGTGGCGCGGGGCGTGAAATCCGGTTTGGTCATGTCCGAACCCTACCCAGTGCAAAGGCGAGCGCAATGTCTGAGATCAAGGCGGTTTTGTTCGACAAGGATGGCACCCTGTTCGATTTCCAAAAGACCTGGGGGGCGTTCCATGGCGCGTTTTTAGGCGCGCTTGCAGGGGGGGACAGCGCGCGGCTGGACGCGCTGGCCCACGCGACCCAATATGATTTGAAGGCCGGGCTGTTCCTGCCCGGCTCGCCCGTGATCGCAGGCTCGCTGAATGTGGTCACCGGCTTGATGCTGCCCCATTTGCCCGACTGGACGGAGGCGGATTTGATGGCGCGCATTCGAAAAGACACCAGTGCCGCGCGCCAGGTGCCCGTGTGCCCCCTGGGCCCGTTGATGGATCGGCTGCGCGGCGCAGGGGTGCGCCTGGGCATCGCCACGAACGACGCCGAGGCACCTGCGCGGGCCAATCTGCGGCAAGAGGGTATCGAGGATCGTTTTGAGTTTATCGCAGGCTATGACAGCGGGTTCGGCGGCAAGCCCGAGCCCGGTCAATTGCTTGCGTTTGCCGACACCGTGGACCTGCCGCCCAGGCAGATCGCGATGGTTGGCGACAGCACCCATGATCTGCATGCGGGCCATGCGGCCGGTATGGTTCGCGTCGCCGTTCTGACCGGTGTTGCGCGCGACAAAGATCTGGCCCCCCACGCGGATGTGGTTCTGCCGGACATCGGACATTTGCCGAATTGGATGTCGCTTTAGGCCAAGCCGCGCCCCGATCTGTCGCACACGACCCAGAAGCGGGGGGGCAACTTCGCTTGACTGGGGCAAACAGCCTAAGGGATCCAAATCCATGTCCGATCGTCGAGGCCGCCGTACTGGGGGCCGCGCTGCCAATACCCGCCGTTCCTCCGCCGCTGCGATAGAGCAGCTTCCCTGGAAAATTCCCGTCAACACCGACCGCCCGACCGAACCCTTGGACGATGAGGGCGTTGCCGCGATCCATGATTGCGCGATGCGGGTGCTCGAAGAGATTGGGATCGAGTTTCTCAACGAAGAGGCCAAGGCCTATCTGCGCGAGGCGGGCTGCGATGTCTCCCCCGACGGCGATACGGTCAAGATGGACCGCGATTGGGTGATGGAGATGGTGGGCCATGCCCCCAGCCAGTTCGACCTGATCCCGCGCAACCCCGACAAAACGGTGACCATCGGCGGCAAGCGCATGGCTTTCGTCAATGTCTCGTCCCCGCCCAATGTGATGGATCTCGATCGTGGGCGCAGGGTGGGTGACTTTGAAAGCTTCAAGGATCTTCTGAAACTGACCCAATATTTCAACTGCATCCATGTGGCGGGCGGCTATCCGGTGGAGCCTGTGGACATCCATGCCTCTGTGCGCCATTTGGACTGTCTGTACGAAAAGCTGACCCTGACGGATAAGGTGGTGCATGCCTACTCCCTCGGCCCGGAGCGGGTCGAGGACGTGATGGAAATGGCGCGCATCTCCACCGGTATGGACGCGGCCACGTTTTATGCAAAGCCGCGGATCTATACCAACATCAACTCGTCCTCGCCCCTGAAACACGACTGGCCGATGCTTGATGGGGCGATGCGCTTTGCCCGGCGGGGCCAGCCGGTGACGGTGACGCCCTTTACCTTGGCAGGCGCTATGGCGCCGGTAACCATGGCCGGTGCCGTGGCCCAAAGCGTGGCCGAGGGGTTGGCCGCGATTGCGCTTTTTCAGTTCATCAATCCCGGCACACCGGTGATTTTGGGCACCTTCACCTCGAACGTGGATATGAAATCAGGGGCGCCGGCATTCGGGACGCCCGAATACGTGCGAGCCACCCAAATGACCGGGCAGATGGCCCGGTTTTACGGCATCCCCTTGCGGGCCTCCAACGCCTGCGCCGCGAATGCACCGGATGGGCAGGCGATGTGGGAAAGCATGAATTCACTTTGGGCCGCCACCCAATCGGGCGTGAACCTAGTCTATCACGCCGCCGGTTGGTTGGAGGGGGGGTTGATTGCCTCTTACGAGAAGTTCGTGATGGATTGCTAGATCATCCAGCAATTCGAGCGGTATTTCGAGGAAAGCCTCACCGCGACAGACGCCGCCGCACTTGCCTTCGATGCATGAAAGAGGTGGGGCCAAACGGTCATTTCTTTGGCTGCGATCACACGCAAGAACGCTATAGCACCGCATTCTACTCGCCCTTTCTCAGCGACTGGCGCAATTACGAGGCCTGGTCCGAGGATGGCGCGGTTTGGACATCGGATCGGGCGAACCGGACCTGGAAGAAGATCCTGGCCGACTATACCCCGCCCCCCATGGACGAGGCGATCCGCGAGGAATTGCAGGCCTTTGTGGCGCGGCGCAAAACAGAAGGGGGGGCGCCCACCGATTTCTAGGCGCCCAATTTTAGGGGCTTTGTGCTGGACGGCTGCGGCTTGGCGCTTATGTCGTAGACCAGTCATTTCACCAGGAGAGATCCATGCGCCCCATCCTCTTTGCGGCTTGCCTCAGTTTGATCACAGCGCCCGCCTTCGCGGCGGGGTCCGAGGACAGCACGCCGCCCCAAAAGACCAAGACATCGACCACTTGCACCGACGGCCAGGTGTGGGATGAACAAAAGCAAGCCTGCGCTGAGGCTGAAAGTTCCAGCCTTGATGACGACGCGCTTTATGGTGCCGCGCGCGAGCTGGCCTATCACGGCAATCCCCAGGCGGCACTGAGTGTACTGGCGGCCATGGACGCGCAGAACACCGCGCGGGTGCACAATTACCGCGGGTTTGCATTGCGAAAGCTGGGCCGTTTGGACGAGGCGATGGCGCAGTACGAGACCGCTTTGGCGCTGGATCCAGATTACATCCTTGCCCGGTCCTACATGGGTCAGGCCTATTTGGAACTGGGGGATTTCGCGGGCGCCCATGGGCAATTGTTGGAAATCCGCAATCGCGGTGGCCGCGACACCTGGGCCTATGTCAGCCTGCGCCAGGCGATGCGAGGCAATCCCACCTACTAAAGGCTCGGCCCGCGCTACTGAACAGAACCACAAAAGCCGCCCCGACCAGGGCGGCTTTTTGCGATGCTGTTTGCAAAGGACGAATGGAGCGGGCGATGAGATTCGAACTCACGACCCTAACCTTGGCAAGGTTATGCTCTACCCCTGAGCTACGCCCGCGCGCCATCGTCGTGACGTGCGTTATACGGCGCGCAGCGAAAGCTGCAAGGGAAAAGATGCCCTTTGCGCAGGGCATCTATGGCCGATCTGTTAAACCGGATTTACCCGTGCCCGGGCCTGCATTTTCACCACTCAAAGCGCGGTGGTAACAGGCCAGGGACGCACATTAGATCTTGTACCAGCAACAGGGAGGCCCCGAAGCTGCGCCCAAGACCCGTTTACTTTGCCACCCCATCGGTGAACTTCGCCAATGCCCCGCTCATCGCCGCCAGATAGGGTGCGCGCGTCGAGATGCCGCCCAGTTTGCCCAGCATCTCCTTTGGGTCCTCATAGGCAATCATGGTCTGGCCGGTCACATCCTCGAACACCAGCACCTTCAGGGGTAAGAACAGCCCTGCGACCGGATCGTCTAACATCGCGGGCGTGCCCACTCTAGGACTGCCAAAGAGCAGCATTTGCGATGCGCCGATATCCTCGCCAATGCTTTTGGCCCCTGCCCCGTGATCGACACGGGCAAAGATGGTGATACCGGCGGTTTTCATGGCACCGACAAGCGCATCCACCGTTTCGGACACGCCGGCCTTGGCCTCTTTGCGGATCAGGCCGCTGTCACCGGCCTGGGCGGCCGTGAAGGCGAGAGAGAAAAGAAGACTAAGCAAAAGACGCATTTTGAAACCTCCTCTGGTTTTTAAAGCCACAGGATGCGGAGGCTGGACGCCGCTGGCCAGGAAATTTTTCGTGAAGGCCAAGTGCGCGCAGTACCGATAGAAGCTGTGCGCAAAGGCACTGCGGGCCACGCAGGTTCTTGGCCCCCGAATGGGGCAGCACCCATGGGTGCGCGCACTTTAGCCGTCCGCCTCGCCCAGTTCCACCAGCAGGTCTTTGACGTCAATCTGGGCACCTGCGGTTACATGCACGGCAGCAACGGTCGCTGCCCTGTCCGCGTAAATCCCCGTCTCCATCTTCATCGCCTCAATCGTCAGCAGCAGATCGCCATCGCTGACCGATTGGCCTGCACTCACCGCCACGGACGCCACAACCCCAGGCATCGGCGCGCCCACATGGGATGGGTTCGCGCTGTCGGCCTTGGGCCGCGCCAAAGAGGCCGCGGCGGTGGACCGGTTGGGCACCCGCACCGTGCGGGGCTGGCCGTTCAATTCAAAGAAAACGCGCACCTGACCTTCTTCATTCGTCTCGCCCACCGCTTGCAGACGGATCTCCAGTGTTTTGCCCGGATCGATCTCGACCGAGATTTCCTCGGCCGGTTCCATCCCGTAGAAAAACACCGGGGTCGGCAGGGTGCGTACCGGGCCATAGTCCGCATGGCGGGTCATGTAGTCGGTGAAGACCTTGGGATACATCAGGTAGCCGCACAGATCCTCGTCATCGATCTCTGCATTCAGGTTTTGGGCGAGTGTCGCGCGGGTCTCCTCCAAATCCACTGGGTCCAGTAACGCGCCGGGGCGCTGTGTGATCGGGGCCTCGCCTTTTAGGACCTTGGCTTGCAGGGCTTCGGGGAAGCCACCGAAGGGTTGGCCCACCTCGCCTTTCATAAAGGTCACCACTGAATCCGGGAAGGACACGTCCTTGTCGGGGTCCAACACATCCTCTTTCGTCAGCCCGGCAGAGACCATGGAAAGCGCCATGTCGCCAACGGTCTTGGCAATCGGGGTCACCTTGATCACATCGCCGAACATCTGGTTCACATCCGCATAGGTGCGCGCGATTTCCTGCCAGCGCGTCTCCAACCCCATGGAGCGGGCCTGGGCGCGCAAATTGGTGACCTGACCGCCGGGCATCTCGTGCAAATAGACCTCGGACGCAGGATGGGTCACCCCTGCCTCGAACGCCGCGTATTTGCGGCGCACCGAGGCCCAATAATCCGAGATCTCGCGAATGGCATCGGGATCAAGCGTGGTTTCGCGCGGCGTATGGCGCAGCGCCTCAACCAGCGAACCGATGCACGGCTGAGAGGTGCCGCCGGAAAACGCGTCCATCGCCGCATCCACCGCATCCGCACCCGCCTCGGCCGCAGCAAGCACAGATGACGCGGA
>JBCBNR010000036.1:0-13389 GCA_039821665.1 Pseudomonadota bacterium | reverse complement strand
CCCCCCCACCGAAAGGGTTGCGTGGCGAATCAGAATTGCGCATGCTTTGGCCACCTTGGACAGGACCAAGGGCAAGACAGGCACACGGGCTGCGCCCAACAGGGCCAGCGCGACAGACACAAGGGACGGTGAACGATGGCAGGCGAGAACGACACGTTTGAAGTGTATCAGGACAAAAAGGGCGAGTATCGCTGGCGGCGCAAAGCCTCAAATGGCAAAATCGTGGGGGCAGCGTCCGAAGGCTATACCAAAAAGTCCGACTGCGAGGCGAACATGAATCGCGGACCCAACCCCAAGGACAAGTGGGAGTTCTACACCGATAAGCGCGGTGAGCATCGCTGGCGGCGCAAAGCCGTGAACGGCAACATCATCGGTGCGTCCTCGGAAGGGTATAAGAAAAAGGGCGATTGCGAAGCGAACGCCGCGCGGCAGGGCTATCAGGGCTAAGGCCCCTTAGCTTTTTGCGGACAGATGCGTGATGTGGCCCATTTTGCGGCCCTCACGCGCGGAGCCTTTGCCATAGATGTGAAGGCCCGCAGCGCCGTTGGACCAGTGTTCAACCTCTGCGCCGATTAGGTTGTCCATGCGGGCATCGGAGTGGCGCGCCCCATTGCCCAGGGGCAGGCCGGTGATCGCGCGGATGTGTTGTTCGAACTGTGAGACGGCGCAGGCGGCCTCGGTCCAATGGCCCGAGTTGTGGACGCGGGGTGCGATTTCATTGACCACCAACCCCTTGGGCGTCACGAACAATTCCACCCCCAGCACGCCCACATAATCGAGCGCGTTGAGAATGCGCCCGGCCAGCAGCACAGCATCGGTGCTCAGACGCGAGGGGATTGGTGCGGGCACCGTGGTTGTGCGCAAAATCCCGTCTTTGTGCACGTTTTGGCCCGGGTCATAGGCCACCACCTCGCCGGATTTGCCCCGCGCTGCGATGACCGAGACCTCGGCTGTGAAGTCCACAAAACCTTCCAGCAGGCAGGGCTGGTCCAAGATCCCATCGGCTGGGCCGAGGTCTTGAGCGGTGTCAAACCTCATCTGTCCTTTGCCGTCATAGCCAAAGCGCCGGGTCTTCAGAATGGCAGGTGTTCCAAGCGTTTGAAGTGCGGCCCGCAGGCTGCCTATGTCCGCTACATCGACAAACGGGGCCGTTGCCAGGCCCAACCCTTGCAGATATGTCTTTTCCGTCAATCGGTCCTGCGACACCTCCAACGCTTTTGCACCAGGGCAGAGAGGCACATGCCCTTCCAGATACTTGGCCGTGGCAAGGGGGATGTTCTCGAACTCATAGGTGACCACGTCGACACGGGCGGCGAAGGCTTGCAGCGCAGTGGTGTCGTCATAGGCGGCTTGGGTGGTCGTGGTTGCGACCTGGGCGGCGGGCGGCCGTTCCTCGGGCGCGAGGATATGGGTGTTGTAGCCCAATTTGGCCGCAGACATGGCCAGCATCCGACCCAATTGCCCACCGCCGAGAATGCCGATGGTCGATCCCAGGGCCAGGGGGTCAGTCATCGCTTGGGCTTTCCGCGACCGCATCGCTTTGGGCCGCGCGCCATGCGTCAAGCCGTTGGCCAAGGGCAGGGTCCGTGGTCGCGCGCATCGCTGCGGCCAGCAAGGCGGCGTTCGCGGCCCCAGCGGTTCCAATGGCAAGGGTGCCGACGGGAATGCCCTTTGGCATCTGTACGATAGACAGCAGCGAATCGAGACCGCTAAGCGCTTTTGACTGCACCGGAACGCCCAACACCGGGACGCGGGTTTTGGCCGCCAGCATCCCGGGCAGATGGGCCGCCCCGCCCGCACCCGCGATGATCGCCACCAACCCACGACCCACCGCCTGTTCGGCATAGGCCATCAGCCGATCCGGGGTGCGGTGCGCCGAGACGATGCGCGTCTCATATTCCATGTCGAGACTGTCCAGCACTTCGGCTGCCGAGCGCATGGTGGGCCAGTCCGACTGGCTGCCCATGACAATGCCGATCAGGGGGCTGGGTGTGGGGGCGTCGCTCATCCTGCGCTCCTCGCTGTAAAGGCGGGTTTGTTTCGCCAATCGCCAAAAACGTCAAGCGATGATGTCTGGGGTGACCTCGTCTTCCAAGCGCGCGATGGCGTCTTTGAGCGACAGTTTGCGCTTTTTCATCCGCCGGAGTGACAGAAGATCGCCTCGCTGCCCCTCTAGCGCGGCAATGGCCGCATCCAGGTCCCTGTGTTCGACACGCAGCGCCTCTAGGCGCACGCGCAACACCTCTTCGCGGCTCATCTGGGGGTCTGAGGTCATGGGTTGGATCCGGGACGGTGCTCTCTCTTGTTTTATGGGGGCAGGGCGCCCATATTTTCAAGTGCAGGTTGCCAGAACGGGGCCGGCACACGAAAAAGTCGCTTCTTACTCAAGGGCTTGGTTGAATGACAAAGATGTCTTTTGCGCAGCACCCCTATCTGCTGGGGTTCGAGCAGCTGGACCGCTTGATGGAGCGGACCGCCAAACATGGCAACGAGGGGTATCCCCCCTACAACATCGAACATCGCGGCGAGAATGCTTATCGCATCACCCTGGCCCTGGCCGGGTTTCGCGAGGAGGATCTGTCGATCACGGTGGAGGAAGCTCAACTGGTGATCCGAGGCCGGCAGGAGGAGACAGCGCCCGAGCGTGTGTTCCTGCATCGCGGTATCGCGGCCCGACAGTTTCAGCGCACCTTTGTGCTCGCCGATGGGGTGGAGGTCGCGGGTGCCATCCTGGAAAACGGGTTGCTGCATGTGGATCTGACCCGCGCTGTGCCCGAGACCGTCGTTCAAACCATCCAAATCAAGAAGGGGTAAGCCATGACCGATCATCCTGTTCTTAAGCCCGAGGCCAAACCGATTGCCTATGTCCGTTCCGTGGATGTGGCGGATTTGCCCCAAGAGATGCGCGCGCAGGCGGGCGATATGGAGCATCTGTTTGCCATTCACGCCGAAGATGGCAATGTTTTGGCCCTGGTCGCGGACCGCGATCTTGCGTTCCGGGTTGCCCGGCGCAACAGCTTTGCGCCGGTCTCTGTGCACTGATCAATGGCGGCTAGACCCTAGGCCGCCAGGCCCGCCGGCACGCCGCGTGGCACGCGGGTGGGTTTTTCGCAGGGACCTATCATCTCGCCTACCATCTCTGCAGTTGCGGCCCCCAGGGTCCAGCCCAAATGCCCGTGGCCGGTGTTGTAGAACACGCCTGGCGCGCGACCTGGACCCACCCGTGGCATCATGTCGGGCATCATTGGGCGCAGCCCCGCCCAGGGGACCACATGTTCGGTGGAGACCTGGGGAAACAGCCCCGCACACCACTCTGTCAGGGGTGCGATCCGGTCGGCACGGATATCCCGATTGAACCCGTTGAACTCAGCCGTGCCCGCGATGCGCAACCGCGTGTCGCCCAGGCGGCTGGTGACGATCTTAGCCTGATCATCGAGGAGCGAGACCTGGGGGGCCGCCGCTTGGCTGTCGCTGTCGTCCAAGTTGACGGTGATGGAATAGCCTTTGACCGGATAGACATTCACCCGGTCCCCCAATTGGCGCGCAATCTCGCGGCTGTGTACGCCCGCGCAGACCACAACCCCGTCGAACCAGCCCCGCGCAGCACCGTGCGCGTTGGTCCATTGCGCCTCCACCCCGCCCTTGTTGGGCGCGATCTGTGTCAGTTTGGTCGAGAACGAAAGCGTCGCCCCGCGCCGCGCACAAGCCTGGGCCAGGCCCATAGTGTAGCGGTGCACATCCCCGGTAAAGTCGTCCGCGGTGTAGATGGCGCCGGTCAGCGGGCCGGTCAGCGCGGGTTCTAGGGTGCGGGCTTCGCAAGGGGCGATCTCCTCGCGCAAGAGCCCGCCCTTGGCCAAAAGACTCGAGACTTTGCGCGCCTCTCTCAGCTCGCGCTCGGACCTGTAGACATGAAGGATCCCACGCTGCGCGCAGTCAAAGGCAAACCCTTCACACGCTGCGTGGTCGCGCAGCAAGTCTCGCGCCTGCAAGGCCATGCGCACGGTCTGAACCGTATTGCGCTCGTAATTGGGGATCGCGGCCATAAACTCGGCCATCCAAGAATACTTGTGCCAACCTGGGCGGGGGTTCACCAGAAGGGGCGCACCGGGGGTGAACATCCATTTCAGCCCCTTGAAGATCGTGGCCCAACGGGTCCACACCTCGGCGTTGGAGGCGGAAAGCTGCCCGCCATTGGCAAAGCTGGTTTCCATAGCGGCATAGCGGTTGCGTTCGATCACGGTCACCTCGTGGCCGCGTCTGAGCAGCGCATAGGCGGTGGTGATGCCGGTGATGCCCGCACCGAGAACGAGGTAATGGGCCATAGGTCAGATCCTGTCGCGCGTCTGGGTGAGCGGCCCGAAGCCGGGCCTTAACGCTCCCCCATCTGTCGCGGAACCTGAGAGTTTGGGCGCGTGCGCGCTTTCTCCTTCGGTGGGAAGGCCGACGCTGTTCGCCTTCCGCTCTCCAGATCTTATGGTCGCCAAACAGTCCGTTTGCCTGAGAGTTTCCGGGGGGGTTGCTCCTTCGGCGCCCGGGTCAATTTGCCCGGGACTCTCCTGCTTGACTGGCCTTGCGGTAGCGCAAAGCCATGGCCGCGCGCCAATGCAATTTTAGCGACGACCCTATCACGGTTTGTGATGTGGCCTTACTCGGCAGCGACCGAAGTTTCCGCCTCGGCTTCTGCCAAAAAGCGCTCCGCCTCTAGGGCGGCCATGCAGCCCATGCCCGCACTGGTAACCGCTTGGCGGTAGAGATGGTCGGTCAAATCGCCCGCTGCGAACACCCCGGGGATGGAGGTGGCGGTGCTGTCAGGTTTGGTCACCACATAGCCGCCCATATGCGTTTCCAACTGGTCGGCCACAAGCTCGGAGGCGGGCGCATGGCCGATGGCCACGAACACGCCTTTGGCGGCCAACTCGGTGATTTCGCCCGTTTGCGTGTGGCGCAAGCGCACGCCTTCGACGCCCAAGGGATTGTCTGCGCCGATCACCTCGTCCACTTCATGGAACCACATCGTTTCGATTTTTGGGTTCTTGAACAGACGGTCCTGCAAGATCTTTTCAGCACGCAAGGTGTCTCGGCGATGCACCAGGGTGACCTTGGAGGCAAAGTTGGTCAAAAACAGCGCCTCCTCGACGGCGGTGTTGCCCCCGCCCACGACGACGATCTCTTGGCCGCGGTAGAAAAAGCCGTCGCACGTGGCGCAGGCTGACACGCCAAAGCCCTTGAACTTCTCTTCCGACGGCAAGCCAAGCCATTTCGCTTGGGCGCCGGTTGCCAAGATCAGGGCGTCGGCGGTGTAGGTGGTGCCGCTGTCCGCCTCGGCGGTGAAGGGTCGCTTGGACAGATCCAGGCGAGAGATGTGATCCGAGAGGATCTCCGTTCCCATCGCCTTGGCATGGGCTTCCATGCGCACCATCAGGTCGGGGCCCTGCACCTCGGTGTCGCCGGGCCAGTTTTCGACCTCGGTGGTGGTGGTCAGCTGACCGCCCGGCTGGATCCCTTGGATCAACAGCGGCTCGAGCATGGCGCGCGCGCCATAGACGGCGGCGGTGTATCCGGCGGGGCCGGAGCCGATGATCAACAGGCGGGTGTGGCGATGCGTGGACATGGGCGGCTTCCTCTCGTTCGGCGTCCAGATATAGCGCCCTGGCTGGGGCAGTTGAAGGGTGGGATCGCGTGTTTGACCGTTCACACTGGATCACGTCTTTAGGATTATTGCGCGTCCGCGAAAGATTATTGCGCAAAGCGCGCTTTCTGGGTACCGTCCCGACCAAAACGGGGAAACGCGCGTGCCAACCATTAAAATTGATCCTATTGACCGCAAGATTTTGGCCGAGTTGCAAGAAGACGGCCGCATGACGAATGTAGAGCTGAGCCGCAGGGTCGGCATTTCCGCCCCGCCTTGCCTGCGCCGCGTGCGTGCGTTGGAGGAAAGCGGGCTGATCACGGGCTACCATGCGGACGTAAACGCGCGCGAGCTTGGGTTCGAGGTGCAGGTCTTTGCCATGGTCAGCCTCAAAAGCCAGGCCGAGGTTGATCTCAGCGCGTTCGAGGCCCGGGCGCAAGAATGGCCCCTGGTGCGCGAGTGTCACATGCTCAACGGCGAGATTGATTTCATTCTCAAATGCGCCTCGCCGGATCTGAGCACCTTTCAGACCTTTTTGACCGAGGAACTGACCGCTGCGGACAATGTGGCGAGCGTAAAGACCTCGTTGGTGATCCGGGGCGCCAAAGACGCACCGGGCGTGCCGTTCGAGGTGCTCAACGCGCGTATGGACGAGGTGGAGTAAGGGCACAGGTCCCGGTTTGGGATCAGTCTTCCTCCAACCCCTCTTCTTCGATCATTTGGATCTGACCCTCCTTGGCCAGAACCTGGATCTGGCGCACAACCTCTTGCATTGCGGGTTCTCCATCGCGGGCGGTGATATCGTCCATTGTTTCGATGTCTTCGCTCAACCGCTCGGCCAAGCGTTTGGGGATGTTGGACATCACAAATTCCGCCGATGGGTTGCGCTGGGCCAGGCCATAGGCAACCGCGGTTATCAGCGTGGGCTCGTCGATGGCCTTGACCACCAGGGCGATGTCGCGCGGCAATACCCGATGGCGGATGTCCGCGAAGGTGAACATCACGCGCACCACCTCTTTGGCAAGCTTCGGTTTGCTGTCTTCTAGATACTCCAAGAACGCCTCTCGGCTGTCCGAGGGCAGGTTGTTCATCAGGCTTGCGATCAGCTCGGCAGGCTTTCGTGTGCGCTGGCGCCCCTTGATGGCGGACAGGAAATCGCGGCCGATCACCTCCTCCACTGCATCAGAGACCGCCGGGTCGAGCACCGGCACCGAAGACAAGCGCAACAGGATCGTGTTGGCAAACTCCTTGTCCAAACGCTCCAGAATGGCGGCGGCTTTGTCGGCGCGCAGCTCGGCCAGGATCACCGTGGCGGTTTGGGGATGCTCAAGTGCTATGAAATTGGTAAGCGCAGGCATCGGGCAATCGTTGAGCTTTTTCCAAGCACCGCGAATGTCGCCGCCTTCCACGTCAAACATAATCCGCTCGATCGAGGCCTCATCCAGGACGGAGCCGAGCAGACGGCGCGCGGTCTGTTTGCCGCCGGAGACTTCTTCTTCGGTGCCGATGGACAAGAGAAATTCGGCGATGGTCGCATCCAAAAGCTCTTCCGAGACTTTCTCCATCGACGCAATGGCGATGGCGCAGCGGGTCAGGTTCCGCTCGTCCATGGATCTGAGAAAACCGCTGGCAATCTCCGGGCCCACGGCGCTGAGGATGATGGCGGCTTTCTCGATGGGTTTGAGGTCGCCCCCTTCTTGGGACGCGGCGGCGCGTGCCGCATCCCAAGGTTGGGCCAGATCTGCGCCATGGGGTGCGGGAAGGGTGCTTGCGGTCATGGGCTGTAGCTTTGCAAAAGGGCACCTGCCACCAGGCTCCACCCATCGGCGAGCACGAAGAACGCCAGCTTAAAGGGCAACGACACGGCCACAGGGGGCACCATCATCATCCCCATAGACATCAAGATGGCGGCGATCACCAGATCGATGACCAAAAACGGCAGGAAGATCAGAAAGCCCACTTCAAAGCCCCGTTTGATTTCGGAGAGCAGGAAAGCCGGGACCAAATGGCCCAGCGGCGTGGGCTCGCCCTGTGGAATGGGCCGGGCCTCTACCAGCATGGCCAGTGCGTTTGCGTCAACGCGCGCTTCCATGAACAGGCGAAACGGGGCCATGCCGGCGGTGAACGCAGCCTCAGGCTCCAACACGCCGTCGATGAGGGGGCGCACGCCTTCGTCCCAGGCGGCGCGAAACACAGGCTCCATGACAAAATAGGTCAGGAACATCGCCAGACTGATGATCATCATGTTGGGGGGGGCCTGTTGGACGCCGATCGCCTGGCGCAAGATCGACAGCACCGTCACCATGAACGGAAAACAGGTGATCATGATCGCGAGCCCCGGGGCGAGGCTGAGGACAGTCAGCAGCACGAAAAACTGCGCGGCCCGCAAGGTAAAAGACCCGTCAGCGGCCAGATCGACGGTGACGCTCTGTCCGAAGGCGGGCAACGGGGCAAGGAGGATGAGGCCCAGAAGGACCAGCCTAAACCTCATGGGAGAGGTCAGCCACTTCGGTCAGACGCACGCCCAAGCGACCCTGTCCGTCATCCATTTCTTGCAACTCGCCTTTGGCAATCAGCCGGTCGCCGATGAACAGTTCCACCGGATCGTCAATATGAGTGTCCAATTCCAAAACCGAGTCGCGGCGCAGGCGCACCACGTCCGAGACAAGCGGGCGCGCGCGCCCCACACAGATCAGCACCTCCAGCGGCACGCCCATGAAGCCGTTCGCCCGGGGTTTGGGGTGTTCTGTCGGCGCTCCAGCCTCGGGCGGCGGCATATCCAGGTCTGCAAGGTCCGGGTCCAAGGTGTCCTCGGCCTCAACTGTGTCGTCCACGGCGGGCTCGTCAAACGGATCGGGTGGAGTGTCCTGGGGATCACTGGTCATGGGCGCGCCTTTCTCTTGGGGGGGTCGTTCGGGAGGGCTCGGGTTCAGCCCGGGTGCGCAGCGCGTCCGTGACCGCAAGGATCACGGGCTCCAGATCGATCCAGGTCTCGCAAGTGTCCCACTGCACCTCTGCCCGGGTGGGGGCCAAGCTGTCATCCTCTTGCACGCTGCATTGGTCGCGATAGGGCATCAGCGCGCTGCGCAAAGCCTCGGCCCGATCCGGGGCGCATCTGACGACCGGATGCACCCGGGGGGCCGCGTGTAGCGCGTGGCGAATATGGTGAGAGACGTGCTGTGCTAGTGCCTCTGGCAGCGCCTTTGGAAGGAGCGCGCGTATCAACGCTTGCAGCATGGCATCGGTCTCGCGGTTCACCGCCGCCTCAAGTTGCGCACGCGCCAACAGCGCGTCGGACAAACGCTCGCATAAATCCTGCGCGAGGCTGGATTGGTCCTGTTGCGCCGCCTCCGCCGCTGCTGCCGCGCCGTCGCGCACCCCGCGCTCATAGGCACGCTGTTCGATGCGCCGCACTTGCAGGCCCGAAAGCTCGCCCCGCTGCTTGGGGTCTTGCGGCTCTGGCTGAAAGGTTTGAAGGGAAAGTGCCATATCTAGCCTTTTTCAATGACGATTTCAGGGGTCGGATCGGGTGCTTCGATCCAACGGCGCAGCACCTCGGCACTTTCTTCGGTGCGGGTGTCGATGACGCTGCGCAGATTGGCGATTTTACCCGGCTCAGGCGGCTCCAACACCGGGGGCTCCGGTGCAGGTTTGGCCACCGGCTCCGGTGGCTCCATCGGGGGTAGAATGTCACCGGATTGCGGAAGCGATGGCGCGGGCGCGGGCGGCGTGGTGAGGATCGGGCGCACCACGAATAGGCCCAGGATCACAGCCACAGCCGCCAAAATCCCATAAGGCAGAAGGGCCAGTGCGGCATCCATCCAGCCGTCGGCTGGGGCATCGATCGCGATGCCGCGCGGGGCAGGGGTGGGAAATTCCAGGCTCTCCAAGGTCACCACATCGCCCCGGGCCGCATCGAATCCGATGGCCGATTGCACCAGGCTGCGCAACGCGTCCATCTCGTCAGCAGAGCGCGGTTGCCAACTGCGCTCGCCTGTTTCGGACACGTTGTAAAGGCCATCCACGATTACAGCGACGCTGATTCGTTGCACCTGACCAGGGGTGACCACCAGTTCGCGCCGTGTCTCGGAGACCTCGAAATTCACCCGTTCCCGTGTAAGTTCGGCGTTTTGGGAGCGGTTCTGCGCCTCTGCACCGGCATCGCCATCGGGCAGGTTTGACGCAACCGTCACCGCACCACCGACCTGGCCCTGCTCGGCTTCCGTCCGCTCTTCCGTGTCGGTGCTGATCGCGACCCGTGAGGTGGGGTCGAGCACCCGCTCGGTGATGGTTTGCCGGTCTAGATTGGCCTCGATCATCACCTCCACCACCGCGCGCCCAGCGCCCACGCGGGCCTGCAGCAGCCGCTCCAACCGCGTTTTCAGGGCATCTGCCCGGGCATCCACATCATTGCTGGTTTGGTTGAAGGCCGACGGCGCATCGCCCGCGGCCAGTACAACGCCTTGATTTGCATCGATAACCGTGACGTCATGGGGGGTCATGCCTGTCACAGCCGAGGAAACGAGGTACCGCAAAGCCTCCGCCCTATGGGGCGCGAGGCCGCCTTGGGCCATGGTCACAGTGACAGACGCCGTAGGGGTCTCAGCCGCGCCAAAGGTCGGACGTTCCGTCGCCGCGATATGCACCCGGGCGGTGCGAATATCCGGGGCCGAGACGATGGTGCGCGCAAGTTCCCCCTCTTTCGCCCGCAGATAGGTTGCATCAAACATCCGCGCGGTTGTTCCAAAACCGGTCAATTGATCCAGCAACTCATACCCAGCGGAGCCTGTTGCCGGCAGACCTTGGGCTGCCAGCGACAACCGGGTTTGATCGCGCACGGCTGCGTCCACAAAAATGCTGCTGCCCTGCACGCTGTAGGTAACATTTTGCGCATCGAGCTGCGCCAAAACCTCGCCCGAGAGGGCAGGGTCGAGCCCCGCATAAAGCAGCGCCTGCTCGGTCCGGTTGGCAATGCTCGCCAGGTAAAGAACAATCGCAAACGTCACAAAGGCCGCGATGCCGGCGATCCACCGCCGTCGCGTGTCAAGGGACGTCCAAATCGTGGCAAGCTGCCCCACGCCTTTTCCTTTTGCTGTCAGGTCTTCTGACCTTGCTTGGGCGCAGTCATCCCCAGTCAGACTTAAGAATTGGTTAGTTGACCCATGCTTTAAGCGCGCCGAGCGAAACGCCCCCCATTTAGCGGAGTGTTGATGGTAGAAACTGCGCCTGACCCTGGGGATGTCCCAGACAAACCAGCCAAGAAGGGCAAGCTCACGCTTGTTCTATCCCTGGTGCTTGGGCTGGTGGGGACAGGTGCCGGATTTACCGCGGTGCAGTTCGGGGCGATTCCCCAGCTGATTGGCTCAACGGATAAGACACCCCCGGCCGAGCCTGTGCGCGACGGCAAAAACGTGGCTTTTGTTCCACTGGATCCGATCGTTGTGTCCCTCGGCCCCAATGCCAGTGCTAAGCATTTGCGGTTTGTTGCGCAAATGGAGGTGCCCGAAGAGAATGAGGAGGTGGTCGCCGCCCTTCGCCCCCGGGTGACCGACACGCTCAACACCTATTTGCGCGCTCTGACCGAGGAAGAGCTGAGAGAACCGGCAGCGATGCTGCGCCTGCGCGCACAGATGCTGCGGCGCATTCGAATCGTTCTTGGGGAAGATCTCGTTAACGATCTTTTGGTTATGGAGTTCGTGTTGAACTGAGGAGCGGTCATGGAACTGATGGCAGACGGATTGTTGATGGTCGCGGCAGGGGTTGCCGCGCTTTACTGTTGGATTTTGTCCCGCCGTTTGCAGGCGTTGAAGGACACAAAACAAGGCCTTGGCGGGGCCATTGCCGGCCTCAGCCATCAGGTGGAGGAAATTCAACGCACCTTGGATCAATCGAAAGCCCACGCCACGGCGGAGGCCGAGCGTCTTGCGCGTCTTGTCGAGCAGGCGCAAGCGGTTGCCACTCAAGTTGATGCGGGGCTCACGCGCGCAGCAAAGGTTGCCCGTGTCCGTCGCGCAGCGCATGCGCGCGCGCAATCTGAACCGCCTGCGCAGGATGTAGAAACGGCACAGTCCATCGGCGCGGCAGAGCGCATGGGGGCTTTGAAAGCCTTGGTTGACGGATTGCGCGCATAATGAAGGGCGTGTTTACCAAGATAAGCGCCCTCGGCCTGATCGGGGCATGCTTTGCAGTGTCGCTTGGCATGCGGTTGATGATGTCCGGACCTGCGCTCGGTCAAGAGATTGCCCAGGCTTTGGCGGGCGAGGAGACATCGCAATCCGCCCCGGTCAAGGTCACCGATACCCAAAAAGATCTGCTGCTCGAAGCGATCCGCGAACGTGAAGCAGAGCTGGATGCAGAGGCCGCCCGCATCGAAGAGCGCCGCCGCATTTTGGAGGAGGCTGAGGCGGCATATTCTCTGCAGCTCAAAGCGTTACAGGAAGCTGAGGCAAAACTTGCCTCGACCCTGGCCGTGGCGGACACAGCAGCCCTGGAGGACATCAAACGCCTCACAGCGGTGTATGAGACGATGAAGTCCAAAGACGCTGCTAAAATTTTTGACACAATGGATGCAAGGTTCGCGGCAGGCTTTCTGTCGCGGATGGCGCCCACGTCCGCAGCGGAGATCCTTGCGGATATGGCGACCGAACGCGCGCATCTGGTCAGTGTGGTTATGGCCGGTCAAAACGCCAACACACCCCCCGAATTCGCAACGCCCGAGTGAAGCCTTGTTAACGAATAGCTGCGAACGTCCGCGAACCAGTCCCCAGCCTATGGTTTTACCAGCACCATGATCGGAATCGTCGGTATCGTTATTGTGTTTGTCATGGTCTTCGGGGGCTACCTGATGGCTGGCGGCAAGATGAAGATCATCTTGGCCAGCCTTCCGTTCGAGATGATTATGATCGGCGGGGCTGCACTTGGGGCGTTTATCATCGCCAACAGCATGGACGGCATCAAACATACACTGCGCGATGTGGCCAAGGTTTTTCGCGGGCCCCATTGGCAGCCGCAAGACTACACCGACCTGTTGGTACTTCTGTTCAACCTCATCCGCACAGCGCGCAAAAACCCGTTGGAATTGGAAGAGCATATCGAAAACCCCGAGACGAGTTCGTTTTTCTCAGCCTATCCACGCATTCTCGCCGATCATGAAGCGGTGGAGCTGATCTGCGACACTCTGCGCTCGGCATCCATGAACTTCGACGATCCCAATCAAGTCCAAGAGGTGTTGGAAAACCGGATAGAGGCCAATGATCATCATGCGCAGCACTCCTCTCATGCGCTGCAGACCATGGCCGATGGGTTGCCGGCCTTGGGCATCGTGGCGGCGGTTTTGGGTGTGATCAAAACCATGTCGTCCATAGACCAACCGCCTGAGGTGCTTGGCAAACTTATCGGCGGCGCACTCGTGGGCACATTCCTGGGCGTGTTCCTCGCCTATGGCATCGTCGGCCCGTTCTCGGTCAAAGTGAAATCGGTCGTCGAGGAGGATCAGCGTTTCTACGGCCTGATCCGCGATGTTCTGGTCGCCAACCTTCAAGGCCATGCGCCCAATGTCTGTGTGGAGGTTGGGCGACAAACCACACCCCATGACAAACGCCCAAGCTTCAACGCGCTGGAAGAGGCCTTGCGCGCAGGGCGCACTGAGGCCCCAGTATGATATTTGGGTCCTGCCTGTTGCGCTTTTGTGTATGGGCCTGCGCTTGCGCAATAGCTCTTGCAACCTCGGGTCTGGTCCAGGCCCAAACTCTGCGGGCCAT
>JBCBNR010000035.1:0-13730 GCA_039821665.1 Pseudomonadota bacterium | reverse complement strand
CGCGGGCTGACCCGCCATTGCCGCAGACCGTTGAGGATAAAGCGGCGATTGTTGTCTTCCTCGGCTGAATAGAGCGTGTCTGAAATAGCTCCCCCCAGCCGCCACCCGCCGCGCGCGGATTGTTCGAACAGCGAGGCGCCCAAGGTTGTGGTGCGTCGGTTGTATTCAGGGTTGGTATAGCCTGTCAGCGCCAGGGACAGGGTAATCTGAGCTGTGGGCTTGCCCGGTCGTACAAAGCGGCGAAAGGTGTTGAGGGACAGGGTGGCCCCCACCCCACTTTCCGAGGTTTCTTCGATTGTACCGCTCAGCCCATTGATCTCGGGCGCCTCGGTGTTTTCCGTCGCCCGGTTGACATTGGTGGAAGGCACCAGCGAGAACCCAGCGCCAAACCCAAAGGGCTTGCGCGCTAGGACACCCTGGCGCAACTGCGCCAATTGCGCCCGTTGCGTGGGCGTTTGAGCCTGGTCGATCAGCCGAGGAAGACAACAATCGCCGCTTTATCCTCAACGGTCTGCGGCAATGGCGGGTCAGCCCGCGCAACACCCTGACTTTTTCCACCGTGGGCACGATCACCGATTACCGCGCCGCGCAAAACGCGATTTTCGATGCAAACAGCGTCGACCAGACCTTTGGCTTGCGCCGCCGCATTGGCGCGCGGGCCTATGTGGACGGGGGCGTAACACTGTCGCGCTCGCTCGCACAGGATGCACGCTTTTCCTACCGGGGCGCGCGCCTGTCGCTGGGTACGGGCTATAATTGGGCCAATGGCTGGCAGGTGGGGCTGAGCGGCACCTATGAAAAGCGACCCTATGATCAACTGTTCTCGCCCTTGATCCCCACCAAGCGCGAGGATCGGATCTATGGTCTGAACATCAGCCTTCTGAACTCGACCATCACGTTTCGCGGGGCCACCCCAAGGCTGAGTTGCGGGGCGACCTGGACCTCATCGAACATCGTGTTCTACGACAGCCGCGATGTGGTGGAATGCAGTTTTGCGCTGACCAGCCAGTTCTAGCTTAGCGCGCCTGTTACAACCGCTCTCGCAGGCTTGACTGGCAGTTGTGCCGGCAGGCACCTAGGTTGTGCTGCGAAACGTATGCATAGGTGTGTGATGTCGAAGTTTGTCCGCTTTTTCGCAGGTGCCCTGGTCGCCTTGTTGCCGCTCGGGGCAATGGCGCAGAACAACCTGGTGATGGTGGAGCTTTATACCAGCCAGGGCTGTTCTTCGTGCCCGCCAGCAGATGCCTTTCTGGGACAGTTGGACACGCGCGAGGATGTTTTGGCGCTCGCCTTTCATGTGGATTACTGGGATTATCTGGGTTGGAAAGATGAGTTTGGCAAAGCCTCTCATACCAAGCGCCAGCGCACTTACGCGGCCCTTGGCAAGCGCCGCTCGATCTTCACGCCTGAGATGATCATCGGCGGCTCCACCTCGTTGGTGGGCCATGCCAAGCGCAAGATCAATGCCGAGCTTAAGGCCCAGGCCGCAACGGCCCCCCTGGTGCGCTTAGGCCTGCAACAGACCCAAGGCTCGGTGGTGATCACCCTCAGCCCAATCTCGCAAACCGGGCCAGCGACTGTCTATCTGGTCAGCTATCAGCCCAAAACCCAGGTCGCGATCAAAAAGGGCGAGAACCGAGGCCACCGGCTGACCTATCACAACGTGGTCTTGGACCTAGTGCCGTTGGGCAAATGGTCTGGCACGGGCGAGGCGCAGTTCGAAGCGACACCGCAAAACGCACAAGCGCGCCATGCGGTGTTCGTTCAAGCGGCCCCCCAAGGCGCGATCCTGGCCGCAGCCAAGGTGAATTAATCCACCCCAAAGGTGTGCTTGCGGTGCTTCCAGCGCCGGTGCAGCCAAAACCATTGGTCGGGATATTGGGTGACCATCGCGCCCAAACTGTCGTTCAGTGCCGCTGTCATCGTTCGCGGGTCGCTGGGCGGCACGGGTGCCTCTAGGATGACATTGACCTGGGTCGGGTCTGCGGCATCGCGCAGGCCGTAACAGGGGATCACCGGCACACCAAACTTCAATCCCATCTCGGCAGCGGTCATTGCGGTAAGCGCCGGGCGGCCTAGAAAGTCGATATCCGCGCCCCGGTACACCCGTTGATCGTGCAGCAGGGCCATCGCACCGCCCGCGCGCAGATGTTTGACCAGTTGGCGCATGCCAGGCCTGCCTTTGTGCAGAACCGGCTGACCGATCTGTTCGATCTCGGCCTGAAAAGCGGCGTCATAGGCGCGGTTGTTAAAGGGGCGGTAGATGCACCCCACCTCCACGCCGCGGGCCTTCAAAGCCGCGCGCACAATCTCCCACTGACCAAAATGGCCAGACAGCAGCAGGGCCCCGGTGCCGTTCGCCTGCGCATCCATCAAGGACTGCACCCCAGGCCCCGAGATTTGGGCCGTGGCACCGCGTGCCAAAAGGCCAGGCGCGTGCATCAACTCGATCAGCGAGCGGCCCACATTAACACCCATCCGGCGTACCAGATCCCGCCGCCAGTCGTCGGGCTTGTCCCCATAGATCAGATCGACCGAGGCTTTGGTGCGCTGGTAAAGGCCAGGGATCAGGGCAAAGGCGACCCGGCCAAGCCCTGCGCCCAGGCGCAACTGGGCTCGGTGCGGCAGGGGCCGGGTCAGGCCGCGCATCAGCCGGTAAAGCCCGGCTTCAATCCGGTGGGACAGGGGCACAGGTCCGCTCATGGGGCACCTTGCGCCAAACGCTCACGCCACCAGACATAAAGCCCGGCACCGACGATCACAGCCGCGCCAAGGATCGTGTGCGCGGCGGGCACCTCAGCAAAGAACAAAAATCCCCAAAGCGCGTTGAAAAACAGCCCAAAATAGCTGAAAGGCGCCAGCAGCGACGTCTCGGCGCGTTGGAAGGCCAGGATCATAAAGAAGTGTCCGATGCCGCCCAAGCCGCCGAAAAACAGCATGATCAGCCCGTCTTGCAGGCTTGGTGTGCTCCACACCGGCAGAACCAAAAGGCTGGCGACAATGGCGCCCACAAGCGCTGTGAACAGAAACGAGATGACCGCAGGCTCGCCCTCGCTCAAAAAACGGGTTGTGATCGCATAGGACGCAAAACAAAGGGCAGCCATGAGGGGGTATATAGAATAGGGGCTAAACGCCTCCGTCCCGGGGCGCACGATGATCAGCGCGCCGGACAGGCCGATCAATACCCCCAGCCAACGCCGTATGCCCACCACCTCACGCAGTACCAAGACAGACAGTATGGTGATGATCAGCGGGGCCACATCGAAAATCGCGTTCATCTCGGCCAATTGCAGGTGAGGCATACCAGAAAAGAAGCTGAGCGTCGCCCCGAACAGAAAGGCCGAGCGCAACAGCTGGAGGCCGATGTTTTTGGTCTGCGCCACAAGTTTCAGCGAGCCTGCCAGCACCAGGGACGACCAAAACAACTGCCCGCAATAGCGCGCCCAAACCACCTGCATGGGCGCATAGGTGCTGGTCAGATATTTGGCCACAGCATCCATCACCGAAAGCACGGCAATGGCTAACAGGAACAGCCCCACGGCCTTGCTTATGGGGCTGAGGTCCGTGATCAGGCGCGGAGCGGCCCCGCGCATATGTGCTACGTCTTAAGGGGGTTGATCATCATGACCATTTGGCGCCCCTCCATTTTGGGGATCGCCTCGACCTTACCGATCTCCGAAGTGTCTTCGGCCACACGCTCCAGCAGCTTGCGCCCGAGTTCCTGGTGCGCCATCTCGCGGCCTCGGAACCGCAAGGTCACCTTGACCTTGTCCCCATTGCCCAAAAACTTTTCGACGTTGCGCATTTTCACATCGTAATCATGGGTGTCGGTGTTCGGTCGGAACTTGACCTCTTTGACCTCGATCACCTTTTGATTTTTGCGCGCCTCGGCCTCTTTTTTCTGCTGTTCATATTTGAACTTGCCGAAATCCATGATTTTGCACACGGGCGGCGAGGCGTTGGGCGAGATTTCCACCAGGTCCAGGCCCGCTTCCTCGGCCAAGACCAGCCCCCTTGCGGGCGAGACAACGCCGACGTTTTCTCCTTCGGCGCCGATAAGGCGGATTTCCGGCGCGCGAATGCGGTCATTGACGCGGGGGCCGGTGTCGCGCTGCGGAGGCGCGTTATGTGGTCTGCGGGCTATGGCGAACAGGTCCTTGAATTGTTTGTCCAAACGGTGAGAAGGCGCGAACCGCGCCGTGGCGTTACTATAGGCATCGATTGCACGAAGGGAAAGGGAGGGGAGAGTGTTTCTCACTTTCCCCGCCCGAACGCGATCAACTCTCCCCATATCAACCCCATCAGGCGCAAAGGCGCCACCCTTCTGAGGAGAGATCGAGACATGAAACTTCCCGTCATTCTGGCTGTCGTCGCAGCACTGGCCGTTGGGGCCTATTTTGTGCTGACAGGACGCGGCGACGACACCGCCGCGACAGAGGCGCTGGCACCGGCACAAGACACCATGACCCAAGGGGCCGAAGCCGTGTCCGAAGGCGCGGCAGAGGCGGTCACTGGCGCTGTTGAAAGTGCAACTGAAACCGCAGGCGAGGCCGCAAACGAAGTCTCCGAGGGTGTAACGGCCGTTGGGGCGGCTGCGGCAGATGCGGTCGGCAGCGCGGTCGAGGGGGCAGAAGCCGCCGTTGACGGTGCGGTGGATGCGGCCAAAGACGCTTTGAGCGAAAATTTAGGTGATGGGGCTGACGCCTTGGGCGGCCTTGTGGATCAGGCAGGGGACGCAGCCAAGGACGCTTTGGGCGGGGCAAGCGACGCGGCTGAAGGCACGGTTGGCGATGCGCTCAACGCGCTGACCGGCGGGGCAGAGGCCACGGGCAATGCTGCCACAAGCACCGTTGCGGACACGGCTGAAAGTGCTGCAACCGCAGCGACGGACGGTGCGGCCAATGCCGCCTCGGATGCCGTCTCGGATGCGGTGTCCGATGCTCAAGGTGCCGCGACCGAGGCTGCGGGGGCAGCCACAGATGCCGCCGCAGATGCCACTGACACCGCAGCGCAAGCCGCTGGCGCGGCTGGCGACGCCGCAGCGGATGCCGGAAGCGAGGGGACCGATGCGGTGAGTGACGCAGCGGCGCAAGCGACCGAGAGCGCAACCGAAGCAGCGACCGAGAGCGCAACCGAAGCCGCAGATGCTGCAACTGATGGTGCGACGGAGGCCGCGGCCGAAGCCGCAGATGCTGCGACGGACGCTGCGACCGAAGCCGCAACAGACGCCCCGGCCAGCGCGGCGAATGCCGTTGGCGAGGCGGTCGAGGGGGCAGTCTCTGACGCCGTGGACAGCGCTGTAGAAAGCGCAACCGACGCCGCAAAGGACTTGTTGAACTCCGGCAACTGATCCGATGTGACCAAACGCGTGCGGCGCGGCCCGTACCGGGCCGCGTTGCTTTAGGTAAGATCCGGCGACCGCGCCTCGTCCACCAATTGTGTAACGACCGCGTCCAGCGCCAGCACGGACGAGCTTTTCTCACCCAGTCGCCTTAGGCTGACCGTCCGCTCCTCGACCTCTTTCATGCCAACGGCCAGGATGATCGGCACTTTGCCCAGGGAATGCTCGCGCACCTTGTAGTTGATCTTCTCGTTGCGAATATCCGCCTCTGCCCGCAGGCCAGCAGCTTGCAGGGCGGAGGTGACCTCCAACACGTAATCATCAGCATCGGTGACAATGCCTGCGACCACCACCTGGCGCGGAGCGAGCCACAGCGGGAACTTGCCCGAATAGTTTTCGATCAAGATCCCCAAAAACCGCTCAAAGGAGCCCAAGATGGCCCGGTGCAGCATGATCGGGGTGTGCTTGGCGCCGTCCTCGCCCACATATTCCGCATCCAAACGGCTGGGCAGCAGGAAATCGGCCTGGAACGTGCCGCATTGCCACTCGCGCCCGATCGCATCGGTCAATTTAAAGTCAAGCTTTGGGCCGTAAAACGCGCCTTCGCCCGGGTCGATCACATAGTCGTTGCGCACGGATAGGATCGCCCGTTCCAACGCCGCCTCGGCCTTGTCCCATGTCTCCTCTGCCCCGATACGCTTTTCGGGCCGGGTGGAAAGTTTGATGTCAAACTGCTTGAACCCCATGTCCTCGTAGACAGACGAGAGCAGACCGATAAACGAAGCACACTCGCTTTCCAGCTGATATTCGGTGCAGAAGATATGCGCGTCATCCTGGGTGAACCCACGCACCCGCATCAGCCCGTGCATGGAGCCTGAGGATTCGTAGCGATGGCACGCGCCGAACTCCGCCAAGCGCAGGGGCAGGTCCCGATAGGACTTCAGGCCCTGGTTGTAGATTTGCACATGACAGGGGCAGTTCATCGGTTTCAGGGCGTTGATCCGCTTTTCTTTGGCATGTTCCTCGTCCACCTCCACGATGAACATGTTTTCTTGATAGGCCTCCCAGTGGCCCGACGCCTCCCACAGCTTGCGGTCCACCACCTGGGGCGTCTTGATTTCTTTATAGCCTGCCGCCTCCAGCTTGCGGCGCATATAGGCCTCGACCGTGCGGTAGAGTTGCCAGCCATTTGGGTGCCAGAACACCATGCCCGGCGCTTCTTCTTGGATGTGAAAGAGCGCCATTTCCCGGCCCAATTTGCGGTGGTCGCGCTTTGCGGCTTCCTCCAACATAGTCAGGTGGTCTTTCAACTCCCCCCGGTTGCGAAAGGCGACCCCATAGATCCGTTGCAACATCGGGTTGTTGCTGTCGCCGCGCCAGTAGGCGCCGGCCACGCTCATCAGTTTGAAGGCATCCGCGGGCACTTGGCCCGTGTGCGCCAAATGCGGACCCCGGCAAAGATCCTGCCAATCCCCGTGCCAATACATGCGCACCGGCTCGCCCTCGGGGATCATGCCGATCAGTTCGACCTTATAGGGCTCGCCTGCCGCCTCGTAGAACTTGATCGCGTCTGCGCGGTCCCACACCTCCGTGCGAACTGCATCGCGCAAGTTTATGATCTCGCGCATTTTCCGCTCGATCGCATCCAGGTCTTCCGAGCTGAAGGGCTCGACCCTGTCGAAGTCATAGTAAAAGCCGTTCTCGATCACCGGGCCGATGGTGACCTTCACATCGGGCCAGATTTCTTGCACCGCACGCGCCATGATGTGGGCGCAGTCATGGCGGATCAGTTCTAGCGCTTCGGCCTCGTCCTTGACGGTGACGATGGCAAGGGCCGCATCGCCGGTCAGAGGCTCGGACAGATCCGCGAGCCGTCCGTCGATTTTGGCTGCAAAGGCGGCCTTACCCAAGGATTTGGAGATATCAGTCGCGATTTCACCAGGGGTGATGCCGCTTTGGTATTGGCGCTGCGCGCCGTCTGGCAAGGTGATGGAAATAGGGGCGCTGTCCATGGCCCTCTCCTCGTCGTTTGGCGCCTACGAAACGCCCGGTTGCGGTTGGGGGAGTGGATAGTCGATCCGCAAGATGTGTCAAGCGGGCAGGGGTGATCAAAACGGCCGGGTTCGCGGTGCCCTAGGTTCGCGGTGCCTTAGGCGCAGCGCAACACCTGATCATAGACCCCCATCAAGGCTGCGTGGGTGCGCTCATGGGAGAAGTGGCCCTGCACAAAGGCACGGCCCGCCAAGCCCATATGCGCACGTTGGCTCGGGTCCAGACCCAACGCCTCGCCCACAGCTTGGGCCAAGGCCGTGCCATCGCCGGCGGGCACCAGCCAGCCCGAGCGCCCGGCATCCAAGCTTTCCGCGCCAGCGCCCGCATCGGACACGATCACAGGTCGGCCCATGGCTTGGGCCTCTAAAGCGCTGTCACACGCGGCCACCGGTAAGTCCGGCGCACAGACCACGACCGAGGCAAGTTTCATCGCAGCCGCCAAATCATCGGTGCCAGGCACCCAAATCACCCGTTCGGGCAGTGATGGCGGCGGCGTGCTGTCTTCCTCGCCGATCAGCACCCAAACAACGTCCTCGCGCGCGGTCATGGCCTGGGCCATCGACTGCAACCAGCGGGTGTCGGTGCACGCATCGGGCACCAGGATCACAGCGCTTGGGTCTTCGATCAGACCCCATTTCTCGGCCAAGGCAATGGTGCGCGGGGCACTGACCTCCTGGTCCGATAGGGCATCAAGGTCAAAGCCCGGGGGCACCACATGCACCCGCTCGCCCATGCCCCGGAAATCGCGTGCCACGCAGTCGGCGACATAGCGCGAGACGGCCACCAACACATCCCCCACCAAGTGACGGCGGGTGGCCCGACGCTGGAAAAAGCCCCCAGCATCCGCCACGTCGTGCAAGGTTTGCACCACGGGCAGCGAGGCCGCATCGGCGAGGGCTTTGACCCCTTGCGCCTCGGCCACCCCGTGCAGATGCACAAGTTTTATGCCTTGGCTTGCCACCGTCTCCAAAACATCCAGATTGACGCGGTTTTGAAAAACCATCGCGCGCTGGGGCTGGAACGGCAGCAACTGGGCGCCAGCTCGATGCATATGTGTCTCGAACCGTCCCCCTGCACTGGCCACGACGCTGATGCCGCCGCCCTCCACAATGCCGCGGGTGGTCATGATGGCGCGCCGGGTCATCCGACCGGGGGAAAGATCGCTCAGACATTGCAGCACGCGCGGCGCTGTTGCATCACTGGATGCAACTCCCGGGATCTGCTCAAGGACACTCGTCATGCCTGCCTCACAATACCACGTCACCCCCCAAGGACGACGCTTGGCCTTCAAACAGACCCGGGCGAGGGATGCCGCCGCTAGGCCGGGGGTGGTGTTTTTAGGTGGGTTTCGATCCGATATGACCGGCACCAAAGCCGAGTATTTGGAAGAATTCGTGACAAAGAAAGGGTTAAGTTTTCTGCGCTTCGATTATTCCGGACATGGTGTGTCGGACGGCACATTCGAGGAGGGTTGCATCGGGGACTGGGCCGAAGATGCGGCTGAACTTATAGGCGAGCGGACAGATGGACCACAACTTCTGGTGGGGTCCTCCATGGGTGGATGGATCGCATTGCTGTTGGCCAAGCGGATGGCGCCGCGGGTGGCCGGGTTGATCGGCATCGCCGCAGCCCCGGACTTTACCCAGGACAGCATGTGGGCGGGATTTGATTCGGATCAACGCGCGACGCTTGTACGCGAGGGGCAGTTGTCCGTGCCGTCGGAGTATTCGGATGCGCCATACGTGATCACAAAGCGCTTGATCGAGGATGGGCGCGACCATCTGGTGTTGCGCGACCCTTTGCCTTTGCCGTTCCCTGTGCGGCTTTTGCATGGCACAGCAGACGCGGATGTGGCCCTGTCCGTGCCCTTGCGCTTGATCGAGCATGCCAGCTGCCCGGACATGCGCCTGACGCTGGTTAAGGATGAGGATCACAGGTTTTCCTCCGACACAGCGTTGGATCTTTTGGGCCGGACCCTGTCCGATATGATCGAGGCTGCGCAATGAAACTGGCCCTGCTTTTTCTGCTCGTCCTGGTCCTTTTGGGGGCCGCCTTCTGGGTCTTTGGCCCGCGCGAGCCGGTGGCGCGAGCCCCCTTTGATCCCAAAGGGATCGGCGACGACATCGACGCCTATCTTGCGCGCAACGAAAGCGCTGTGCCCGACATTCGGCCCGGTGCTGCAAAGCGGGTGGATTGGGCGGGCGAGCCTGGCCGAAAAACCCCCGTGGCGCTGGTGTATCTGCACGGCTTTTCCGCAAGTGCCTCGGAAATCTCGCCCGTGCCCGAGCAGGTGGCGCAAGCCTTGGGCGCCAATCTTTATTTCGCGCGGTTTGCGGGGCATGGGCGCGATGGCGCGGCGATGGCCACGGCCACTCTGCCCCTGTGGCGCCGCGATGTGGCCGAGGCCTTGGCCATCGGCGCGCGCCTGGGCGAGCGGGTGATCGTCATGGCCACCTCCACCGGGGCGCCTTTGCTGACGCTCGAAATGGAGGGGGTCGATCTTGCGGGCGTCGTCCTCATTTCCCCCAACTTTAAGGTGCGTGCAACGGGGGCGGTCCTTTTGAACATGCCCTATGCGCGGGCCATACTGCCGCGCTTGCTGGGCCCGGAGCGCGGGTTCGAGCCTGAAACACCGGGCCATGCAGCCGGTTGGACCACGCGCTATCCGACCCAGGCGGTGGTGCCCATGGCCGCAGCGGTGGAGGCGGCGGCCAAATTGGACCCGGGTCGATTTGCAGTACCAGCGCTTTTTGTGTTCAGCGACCGGGATCAGGTCGTTGATCCAGCGCAAACCCGACAGGTCGCACAGGCCTGGGGCGGGCCTGTCACATTGGCCCCGCAGGTTCCAGGGCCGGGTGATGACCAGGATGCCCATGTGCTGGCAGGAGATGCCATGAGCCCGGGCCTGACCGAAGGTGTGGTGCAAGAGGTCTTGCGCTGGGTCGAGACGCTAGAGCAATAGCCCCATCACCACCATCATCAGCCCCAGAACGCTGAGGCCAAGGGAGGCAAAGTTCAACGCAACCAGGCCCTGAAGCTTGGCCTTTGCGGTCTTTTCGTCCGCCTCGTGCCGCAATTTTGCCGAGCGGACGCCCACCAGGATCACGCCCACTAGCCCGGCCAGCGTGATCGCCACGCCCAGATACAAAAGCCATGTCATAGGCCGCGCAGTACTGTGCCCAACAGGGCTTGGCAAGGGTCTCGCTGCCGCCTAGAACGGGCGCTCGCACAAAAGCACAGAGGGCAGGATGGACGATATCATCGAGACCGAAGAGGCCACCCCGGCCTTTCGCGTGGCCGCAGGCGAATTGCGCCAATTCGTCGAGCGCTACGAGCGCTTGGAGGCCGAAAAGAAGGACATCGCCGACCAGCAAAAAGAGGTGATGGCTGAGGCAAAGGCGCGCGGCTATGACGTCAAGGTGATGCGCAAAGTGATTGCCCTGCGCAAGCGCGACCCCCAAGACATCTCGGAAGAAGAGGCGATTTTGGACGTCTATAAAGACGCGTTGGGGATGTGAGTGCAGCACTTAGCCGGGTCGAGATCACCCGCGACAACTTCGATGCGGTTGTCCGGTTGCGCGTGGCCCCTCACCAAAAAGGTTTGGTCTCGGACAATGTCATGACCCTGGCCGAAGCACCGTTCGAGCCTGGGTCCGTCGTCTCTGGCCTACAGGCGGGCGATGCTTTGGTGGGCCTGATGGCGATGATCGATCTGGCCCATGCGGTCGATTTGCATCCGGATGATGACCGGGATGGTGCGTATCTTTGGCGTCTGATGATCGCCCAGGGACACCAAGGCCAAGGCTATGGCACCCAAGCGCTGCAATTTGCGTTTGCGCAAGCGCGCGCCTGGGACCGCCGCGCGCTTTACGCCCATGTGGGTCAGGACGACGGCAACGCGTTGCCGTTCTATCAGCGCTTTGGCTTTCAGCCCACGGGCCGGGTGGATGAGGGCGAACTGCTGTTGCGGGTAAGCTTGTAGAGCGGGGTTTGCGTTGGATCGCGCTCCGCGCGGGAGTATTTAGGGAAAGCCGAGGGTAGCGCGCGCGCGCAAATCCGAAACGGGGCGCGAACCGCAAAACCCAGGACCCTGCGCGGTGCGTGTGACCCGAGCGGCTGGTCTCTCGCGCACGTACGCGTTTCGGTTTGAAAGTGAAGCCCCATTGCATTGGCACGCCTTCGAGGCTTTCGCGGTCGTGTTGATATGTGATGTCTTGGGTTAAAGCCGAAAGGCCCTAGGCGGCGAGCCCTGGCGGCTCCGCCGCACCGGTCATGAAGGCCACCGCATCCGACATGGAATGATCCCCGGGTTTTATCACCGTCAGGCGACGGCCCAGGCGGTGGATATGGATACGGTCGGCCACCTCGAACACATGGGGCATGTTGTGGGAGATTAGAACGATGGGAAGGCCACGGGCCTTCACGTCGCGGATAAGATCAAGGACCCGGCGGCTTTCCTTCACACCCAGGGCAGCCGTCGGTTCGTCCATAATAATGACTTTGGAGCCGAAGGCGGCGGCGCGTGCCACTGCCACGCCTTGGCGCTGTCCGCCTGACAGGGTTTCTACCGCTTGGCCGATGTTTTGGATCGTCAGCAAGCCCAGTTCGGTCAGTTTCTCGCGGGCCTGCCGTTCCATCTCGCGCTTGTCCAGTTGATGGAAGACCGACCCCAGGATGCCCTTTTTCTTGATCTCGCGTCCCAAAAACATGTTGTCGGCGATCGATAGGGCGGGAGAGAGGGCGAGGTTCTGGTAAACCGTCTCGATCCCTGCTTTGCGCGCGTCCATGGGCGAGCCGAAATGGATGGGCGCACCATCGAGGTGGATCTTTCCCTCATCGGGTTGAACCGCGCCCGACAGCGCCTTGATCAAGGTGGATTTGCCCGCGCCATTGTCGCCGATCACCGCAAGCACTTCGCCCGGATACAGCTCGAAATCCGCGTGGTCCAAGGCGGTCACCCGGCCATAGCGTTTGACCAAACCGGTTGCAGACAGGATGGGTGTCATGTGGCCAGCCTTCTGATCCATTGATCCACAGCCACGGCCGCGATGATCAGCAGGCCGATC
This sequence comes from Pseudomonadota bacterium, assembly GCA_039821665.1. Classification (GTDB taxonomy): domain Bacteria; phylum Pseudomonadota; class Alphaproteobacteria; order Rhodobacterales; family Rhodobacteraceae; genus CANLSM01. The sequence goes on along the minus strand of JBCBNR010000035.1, from coordinate 1,271 downwards.
ATCAAATAAGTGATCTGTGGATCCGCGCCATACATGCGCAGACCCAAGGAAAAGACGCCCACGATCAGCGCGCCGCACAGCGCGCCCAAGATCGACCCGCGCCCCCCGAAAAGCGAGATACCCCCGATCACCACCGCCGTGATCGCCTCGATATTCGCGTTTTGGCCCGAGGTGGGCGAGACAGAGCCGATGCGCCCCACCAGAACCCAGCCCGCAAAGGCGCAGATCAGCCCCGCAAGCGCATAAACCGACACCAAGGTACGCTTGGTGTTCACGCCCGCAAGCTCGGCCGCGTCCGGGTCGTCGCCAACGGCATAGACATGCCGCCCCCAAGCGGTGGAGCGCAGGGCATAGGCCAGCAGCGCCGTCAGGACGAGCAGGGCAACCACGCCATAGGTAAAGACCGCGCCGCCCACGCGGAACTTCTCGCCGAAAAACTGCAAAATGGGCGCGTTTGCCTCGATATCTTGGGCGCGGATGGTCTCGTTCGCGGAATAGATGAAATTCATGGCCAAAAAGATTTGCCAGCTGCCCAGGGTCACGATGAAGGGGGGCAGGCGCATATAGGCCACCAGGATGCCATTGATGGTCCCCATCAGGGTGCCCGCGGCCAAGCCACAGATCACCGCGACCTCCGGCGGCAGACCGTAGCGAAAGGTGAACTGGCCCATGATCACGGACGAAAAGACCATAATGGCCCCCACAGACAAATCGATGCCAGCGGTCAGGATCACCAGGCTTTGCGCCGCGGCCACAATGCCCACGATGGCCACCTGTTGAAGGATCAGTGTCAGCGCGAAGGGCGAGAAGAACTTAGTGCCCAACAGCAGCCCGAAAATCAGGACAGAGGCCAGAAGCACGATCATCGGCACAGCCGCTGGTGTCTGATGCAGCCAGTGCTGAATGCGCCGGATCAGCCCTTTGTGGCTGTCAAACTCTGCGACATCCGAGGCGGCGCCTGCGGCAGCGGCCTCGTACTCGGTGCCCTGATTGGCCATAACTCTCTCTCTTTGACGAAAAAGGGGCGGCGGACCGCCCCTTCTTTTGGGTGCGTGGGTGCAAAAGGCAGCCTGTGCCTTAGCCCCAGCAGAGGTTGGTGCCCTCGGTCGTGTCGATGGACGGCACGCCCGCGGCCGGCTGGTCTGTGACCAGGGCAACGCCCGTGTCAAAGAACGCCTTGCCCGGGGTCGGCTCGGGCTTCACGCCATTGTCGGCCCAGTTTTTGATCGCCTCGATCCCCAGCGAGGCCATCAGCAGTGGGTATTGCTGGG
>JBCBNR010000034.1:0-13837 GCA_039821665.1 Pseudomonadota bacterium | reverse complement strand
ATTGCTTGGTTTGAACGGTGGTTTCTTGCGCCCCCGCCTGAGCAACCGAGAGAGCGATTGCCGCAGCGGTAACCATCCATATTTTCCGCAATGCTTTGGTCCTTCGATCTGCTGTCTTGCCAGGGTATCCGTGTCGGCGCACGTCATATGCACCTACCACCCCATATGATTGCGGCAGATGTTAGGTCGCACACGCGGCAGGAGCAACGGTTTTTCAACCTTTTGTTGCCTTTGGGACGCGATGTTCGGGCATTTCTCCCCGGGCTTGAGGCGAAATCGCGCGGCCCTGTCGCTTGCTCAGGCGGGGGCGCAAGAAACCACCGTTCAAACCAAGCAATACGACACGGGCGGGATTTACACCGGCGAGTTCAAGGACGGCAAGCAGCACGGCACCGGCAAATACACTCTGCCCAACGGGTACGAGTATGACGGGCAGTGGATCGAAGGCCGGATCGAAGGACAAGGCGTGGCCAAGTTCCCCAACGGCTCGGTCTACACTGGCTCGTTTGTGAACGGCAAACCCGAGGGTACGGGTCGGATCGTCTTTTCGGATGGCGGCACCTATGAGGGCCAGTGGGTCGACGGTAAAATCGGCGGCGAAGGCGTCGCGGTCTACGCCAACGGCGTGCGCTATGAAGGGTCGTTCCAGAACGCTGTACACCACGGCCAGGGCACCATGACCTCGCCCAACGGGTATCGCTATGAAGGCGGGTGGCTGAACGGGGTCAAGGACGGCACCGGGACCATCACCTATCCTGACGGTGCGGTCTATGAGGGCGATATCGTGCAAGGCGTACGCTCGGGCACCGGTACGCTGCAGATGCCCGATGGCCTGACATATACAGGCGCTTGGAGCGAGGGACAGATCAATGGCCAGGGCATTTTGGTCCAAGCCAACGGGGATCGCTACGAGGGCAGCCTGGTCGATGGCCAGCGCGAGGGCGAAGGTGTGGCCACCTACGCCTCGGGCGATGTCTACACCGGCACCTTTGTGGCCGACCAGCGCCAGGGCTTTGGCGTGTTCACCGGCACCGATGGCTATCGGTACGAGGGCAATTGGGTCGCTGGCCGGATCGAGGGCGAGGGCAAAGTGCAATACCCCGACGGCTCGGTCTATGAAGGGGCGTTCAAGAACGACGTAGCCGATGGCATCGGCAAAATCGTCTATGCCGATGGCTCGTCCTATGAGGGATCCTGGGTCAATGGCGTGATCGAAGGCGCGGGCATCGCGCGCTACGAGAACGGTTTGGTGTATGAGGGCGAGTTCAAGAACGCCCGAAACCACGGCCAAGGCACCATGACCTATCAAGACGGCTTTTCCTACACCGGGCAATGGCAAGAGGGCCTGCGCGATGGGCAAGGCGTGGCCACATATTCGGACGGCACCGTCTATGAAGGCAGCTTCGTCTCTGGCCAGCGCGAGGGCGAAGGCACCATCCGGATGGATGACGGCTTTACCTACACGGGCAGCTGGTCCGCCGGAGAGATCGATGGCCAAGGCGTGGCGATCTATCCCAATGGTGATCGGTACGAAGGCTTTTTCCAAAAAGGTCAGCGCCAAGGACGGGGTAAGATGATCTATGCCACGGGCGAAGAGTATGATGGCTTCTGGGCCAATGGCCGCCAAGCCACCGAGGAGGAGGCGAACGCCGCATCCACCTCGAACTGATCAACCGATTGGCGTCGGATGAGGAGCGTGCCCTGCGGGGCGCGCTCTTTTTGTTTGGAGGGCTTGCAGTGTTGTTGCCCACCCAGCGCGCCGAATACGCTATAGCAGCAACCAGGCCGCCAAGCCCAGAAAGGCGAAAAAGCCAACCACATCAGTGACTGTCGTGACAAACGCGCCCGAGGCAAGGGCGGGGTCAGCCCCTGCCCGGTCGAGCCCCATGGGGATCAGAATGCCCGCCAGCCCAGCCACCACAAGGTTGACCACCATGGCCATGGCCAGGACCACGCCCAGCATGGCCGAGCCGAACCAGACATAGCCGACCACCGCGATGATCACAGCGAAGAGCACCCCGTTGGCCAGGCCCACCAGCGTCTCTCGGCGCACAACGCGCCAGGCGTTCTTGGCCGTAAGGTCTTTGGTCGCCAACGCGCGCACGGCCACGGTCAAGGTCTGTGTGGCCGCGTTCCCGCCCATCGAGGCCACGATCGGCATCAACACCGCAAGCGCCACAATCGCCTCGATCGTGGCCGAGAAGATCGAGATTACCAGCGAGGCCAGAATGGCCGTCACCAAATTGACGCCAAGCCACGGAAACCGTTGGCGCGTGGTCTCGTAAATCGTATCCGACAGCTCTTCCTCGGCGCTCACACCGGCCAGACGGCGCATGTCTTCCTCCGCCTCTTCCTCCAGAACGGTGACCGCATCATCAAACGTAATCGTTCCGATCAGCCGCCCCCCCTCGTCCACAACAGGGGCCGAGATGAGGTGGTATTGGTTGAACGCATAGGCGACCTGATCCTGGGACTGATCCACGGGGATCAGGGTCATCTGCGCATCGATCAGATCCATCAAGTGCGTCTCGCGACGATGCGCCATCAAACGCCCCAGGGGCACCTGACCCACGGGCGTGCGGCGCGGATCTATCAACACAAGCTCATAGAACGCCTCCGGCAAATCATCCTCGGCGCGCATAAAATCAATGGCCTGCCCCACGGTCCAATGGGACGGGGCGGTGACCACCTCGCGCCGCATCAGACGCCCGGCGGAAAACTCCGGATATTGCAGCGAGGCCTCGACCGCGACCCGGTCCGCGTCATCCAGGGCCCCCAGCACCCGCGCCTGGTCTGCGGCCTCAAGGTCCTCCACCAGATAGACCACGTCATCGGTTTCCATCTCGGCCACCGCTTCGGCCAAGACATCCGTGTCGATCTCCTGCAGGATGTCATCGCGGGTGCCTTCTTCCAACTCTGACAGGACAGAGCCATCGAACTCGCGCCCCCACAGGGCCACCAGCGCCTTACGCTCACGATCCGAGATCTGTTCCAGAAGATCCGCGATGTCCGCTTCGTGCAGCGGGTCCAGCAGTTCGGTCAAACGCCCTTGCGCGCCCAGCTCTACCGTGGCGAGGATTGCGTCCACCACAGCGGCGTTCAGCGCATAATCTGCGCGTGAGGCGTCAGGTTGGGGGGTAGATGTGTTGTCCAAAGGACCCTCCTGTCGGCGCGGCAATTGGGGTGTTGCAAGTCCTACCGCAGCGCAGCAAAAAGGTCACCATGCAAACCACTTTGCTTTTGGGACAGACCCTTCGGTTTCGCAATGACCCGTTCCTCCATGGGCTGGACGGCGCGGTGGAGCATCACCATACCGGGGCTGTGGCCCTGAAAGGAGGGCGGATCGTAGCGGTGGGGGATCGGTCCGCACTGCGCGCGTCCTATCCCCAGAGACAGGAAATTGATCATGGCACGGCCCTGCTGTTGCCGGGCTTTGTGGATGCCCATGCGCACTATCCCCAAACCGCGATCATCGCATCCTGGGGAAAACGGCTGATCGACTGGCTGAACGACTATACCTTCCCCGAGGAGATGCGGTTTTCCGACCTGTCCTATGCCAGGCAGATCGCCAAGCGCTATTTCGACCTCAGCCTGAGCAACGGGATCACCAGCAGCGCACTGTTCGCCACGGTCCATCCGCAAAGCGTGGACGCTGTGATGGCCGAGGCCCAGACCAGGGGCCTGCGTGTGTTGGCCGGCAAGGTGATGATGGACCGCAACGCGCCCGAGGGTCTGTGCGACACCGCCCAATCGAGCTATGACGACAGCGCGGCCTTGATCACGAAATGGCATGGGCAAGACCGCTTGCGCTATGCCATCACGCCGCGCTTTGCGCCCACCTCCTCGCCCGCGCAACTTGAAGCGGCGGCAGCACTTTGGGCAGCCCATCCCGACACTGCCCTACAAACCCATCTCAGCGAGCAGCGCGAAGAGATTGCCTGGGTCCGCGACCTGTTTCCCAAGGCCCGCGATTACCTGGATGTCTACGAGCAGGCGGGCCTCTTGGGGCAAGGTGGGATCTTCGGCCATGCGATCCACCTGGAAGACAGAGAGCGCACAGCCCTGTCCCAGGCAGGGGCGTCCATCGCCCATTGTCCCACCTCAAACACCTTCATCGGCTCGGGGCTGTTCCAGCTTGCCCGTGCGCGCGCGGATGGGATCACCGTGGGGCTGGCCACGGATGTAGGGGGCGGGTCGTCATTTTCCATGCTGCGCACCATGGCGGCGGCCTATGAGGTCGGGCAACTGACAGGCCGTGCCCTGCATCCAGCGGAACTCTTGTGGACCGCCACCGAAGCCTCCGCCCGGGCCTTGGGCTTGGGCGGCGTGATCGGCACCCTCTCGCCGGGGGCCGAGGCGGATGTGATCGCTCTCGACCTGGCCTCCACCCCGGTCATCGCCCAAAGGGCCGCGCGCGCACAAGATGTGTGGGAGGCGCTGTTTCCCACCCTAATGCTGGGCGACGACCGGGCCATTTCAGCGGTGTATATCCAAGGAAACCCCTGGCCCGCGACACAACCCACGCCCTGAACCGACGGGCACGGGCGGCCCCACCCAATGCGGCGCAGCGCAACCGGGGCCCGTTGCGGATAGCGACGCCAACCCACACCAAGGCCGGGCGCGCCCTTGTGGCGCGGGAAATGGCAGCTATGAGCCGCTTGTACGGATAGCTGCGCACTACATGAACGGCGGCCAACTGATCCCAGCACTCATCTCGGATGCGCCTTGCGACTGTCGGGCGGGGCCTGCTCCCTGTCGAACATGCCGTAGTCCCGAATGACGCTGGCGATGCGAAGTCGGTAGTCGTCAAATACAGCGCCCCGACCCTTTGCCTGCGCCGCGCGATGGGCCTTCAGATTGCGCCAGCGCACGATTGCGTCTTCATCCTCGAAGAATGACAGAGACAGGATCTTGCGCGGGTCCTTCAGGCTCTGGAACCGTTCAACCGAGACGAACCCCTCGATCTGATCCAGCATGGGACGCATTTCGGCGGCGATGTCGAGATAGTGTTCCTTGCGCCCTTCCGCCGGTTCGACCTCAAAGATGACGGCAATCATGTCACGATACCAGGGCCATGTGGTGCGGATGCGCGCTTCAGAAATGTTCTGTCTTCGCGCAGAAGGAATTTCTCTCGCTGGGCAAATTCGTAGTTTTCACGCCCTAACGGGTCGGCGGCCAGTCGGGCCCGATAAGCCTCGTACTCCGCAAGGCTCGCAACATTGTAGATGCCATATGCCAGCGTCGACGACCCCTCGTGCGGCGCATAGTAGCCGATCAAATCGGCCCCACAGCGCGGGATCGCCTGTCCCCAGTTGCGAGAATACTCCTCGAACTGGGCTCTTTTGGTTGGGTCGATGTGGTATCGGATGATGCATGTCAGCATGATGGTCCCTTTCGAGGTTGTCTTTCCCCCAGGCTAAACGATTGCGCAGATCAAATGCTTCGGTTACGATCGAAGTATGAAAGAAGGTCCTGATATTGCTCACACCGCAGCCCTGATCGGCGACCCGGCTCGTGCCAATATGCTGACTGCCTTGATGAGTGGTAAGGCCCTGACCGTGAGCGAGTTGGCACACGAGGCCGGTGTCACGATCCAGACGGCCAGCTCGCACCTATCGAAGCTCGATGCGGGCGGGCTGTTACGCCCCCGCAAACAGGGGCGGCACAAGTATTTCTCCCTCGCCAATGATGACGTTGCACACGTTCTCGAAGGACTGATGGGGCTCGCGGCCGGAGCCGGACATTTGCGAAAACGCACCGGCCCAAAGGACGCCGAACTGCGCGAGGCGCGGGTCTGCTACAACCATTTGGCAGGGGATATGGGCACGCAGATGTTCGACAGCCTGATGGCACAGGGGCATATCATCCTTGAGGGTGATGACCTTGCACTCACTGACACCGGTGCTGCCTTCGCGGCGGGTTTCCAGATCGACCTTGGTGCTTTGCAAAAATCGCGCGCGCCCCTCTGCCGAGAGTGCCTGGATTGGAGCGAGCGCAGGTCGCACCTTGCAGGAAGCCTAGGGAGGGCGTTGCTGACGCGCTTCGAAGAACTGGCTTGGGCGAAGCGGGATCAGAAAACCCGCATTGTATCGTTCTCGAACCCTGGGGCCGAAGCCTTTCATCAGATGTTTCCAATAGATCTCGCGTGAGGAAACCGGACTTTGGCGCAGGTGCGGCGAACGAGCAGTTTGCCCCGAAAAACCGAGCTTCACTGTCTTTACGCAACGACTTCTGAGCTTTGCCGAACGCGTCTCGGTTGGATCATAGGATTTCAAGGCGCCGTGCGGTGCCCGTTCAAAGGGCGCTCAACGGCCCCCAGGTTTCGCAGCGCAGGGGTCCTCCCTTAGCCGCATCTGCCCCCTTTTGAGCAGGCAGTCAGCATGTTGGTTTGCCGCGCGCAGCGTCACCCGGGCAGCGTTTGGCCCTCTTTGGGTGGCTGACCTGGGGCGCGCAGATCTCCGTTCGGTTTGTGTCAGTAGACCGGCTCTGCCCTTGCCTAGGCAGCGACCAGCGGCGAGCCATCCTAACGCGTCACACAACCCACGCGATGGCAAAACCAAGCGCACAATAGATTGTCACGACCAACGAAAGCAGCACCCCATAGGTGTAAAGCCGCAAGGCTGGACCTGGGGCCTCGCTTGGCCCGCGCCACCACAGGCCGAGGGCGAGCAGCGCCGCCCCACCATTGAAGATCGGCAGGGGCAGCAGGTTGATCATGGTCAAACCTGCGAGCACGGAGGCCACCTGGCGGCCCAAAGGGACCTCGGCCCAGAACCCCGCGAGCGCATCGGCCGTGGCGCTGAACTGACCCGACAGCAGCATCGCCACAAGCCCTCGACACGTTGCCACCATGTCGCCAAAGGCGGCGGGAGCAGAAGACAGAACAGCCGCACTGGCAAGCAAGGCCGCAGGCCCACTGAGATTGAGGATAACTTGGTCCATTGGGCCAAGTGGGCCAAATTTGACGTGTCCCGCCACAAGCCAGGGCGTGAGGCGCAGCTCTGGATCCTCGCGTTTGAGCCAAAGCTGGGGCGCAAAACCCAGCCCAAGGCAAACCCCCTCCACCGCCTGCCCGCGTCTGGCCCCGGTCCACGCCATGGTGCACAGGTGCAAAAGCACGCCCACCACCCCCGCGCTTAGGCCAACAGAAGTCAGTCGCGCATGGGACGAGGGCGGCAAGAACTGGGCCAACCAGACCCAAAGGCCGGTGGAAAGCGCAAGGGCCGCAAGCAGCACGCCCAGCAAGGCCAAGCTGTCGGCAAACCGCAAGGTGCTGCGCGCGCGAAACGGGGCGTTCAGCACGCCCCAAAGGACCAGCACGTAGAGCGCAAGTACAGCGCCAGACACCCTCGCTACCCTTGCGCCAACCGCTGGACCGCACCGCGGGCTTGGGCGGCCAAAGCCTGCACATCTACGGTGGTCAGGTGCCCGTCCGAGACGATCCACCGCCCTTCCACCATCAGATGATGGACGTGGTGGGGGCCGGTCAGCACCAGGGCTGCAACCGGATCCCAAGCGCCCGCGCTGGCCAACCCGTCCAGACGCCAGATCGCCAGATCGGCCCGTTTGCCCACCTCCAACGAGCCCAGCTCGCCCAGCCGACCCAGCACTCGCGCCCCGCCTCGTGTGGCGATCTCAACGGCTGTCCGGGCGCTCATGGCATCCGCCCCACCTGCAAGCCGCGCGACCAGCAGCGCCTGGCGGGCCTCGGCCAGCAGATCGCCGCTGTCGTTGGAGGCAGAGCCATCGACCCCCAATCCCACAGGCACGCCGGCACGGCGCATCGCGCGTACCGGGGCGATGCCCGAGCCCAAGCGCCCATTCGAACAAGGACAATGGGCCACGCCCGTGCCGGTGCGGCCAAACAGATCGATCTCGCCCGGGTCCAAGGCCACGCAATGGGCGTGCCACACATCCGAGCCGACCCAGCCCAGATCCTCGGCATATTGTCCGGGGCGGCAGCCAAACCTGTCCAAACTATAGGCCACATCCTCCGCATTCTCGGCCAGATGGGTGTGCAGGCGCACGCCCTTTTCGCGGGCAAGTCCTGCACTTTCGCGCATCAGATCGCGGCTCACGGAAAACGGGGAACAGGGGGCCAGGGCCACCTGCACCATCGCCCCGGGCTCTGTCCCATGGAACCGGTCGATCACCCGGGCGCTGTCGGTCAAAATCTGGGCCTCCGCCTCCACCAAGCTGTCAGGGGGCAGGCCCCCCGCACTTTGCCCGATGCTCATCGACCCGCGCGTGGCGGTCAGCCGCACCCCCACCTCGCCCGCCGCCGCGATGCTGTCATCCAGCCGGACACCATTGGGAAACAAGTACAGATGATCCGACGACAACGAACAGCCCGCGCGCGCAAGTTCCGCCAGGGCCACCTGGGTGGACAAGTGAATATCCTCAGGCCCCATGCGCGCCCAAATGGGATAGAGCGTCTGCAACCATCCAAAGAGCAAGGCATCCTGCCCGCCAGGCACCGCGCGGGTGAGGCTTTGGAACATGTGGTGGTGGGTGTTGATCAGCCCCGGCGTCACCACACAGCCCGTGGCATCGACCACCTCGCACGGGCCATCCTGGGGCTTCGTCACGCCCTGACCCACCGCGCGCACAACGCCCCCTTCGACCAGGATCGAACCCCCGGCGATCTCGGCCCGGTCGTCGTCCATGGTCACCAATACATCGGCGTTCTTGATCAAGATGCGCGGCGAGACCAAGGTGCTTACCCCCCCAACTGGGCCATTATGCGCGCGCGTGTGTCCGCGTCGCAAAAGGCGGCCTCCATTGCGTCGCGGTTGATCTGGGCAAAATCTGCGCAGGTCCACCCAAAGGTCTCGCTCAGCGCTTGGTATTCAGACGTCATATCCGTGTGAAAATATGGCGGATCATCGGTGGAGACGGTCACGGTGACCCCCGCCTTGCGCAGCGCCTCGATCGGGTGCGAGGGCCAGTCGTCAAACACCCCAAGGGCGATGTTAGAGCCTGGGCACACCTCCAACACCGTACCAAGCGCTGCGATCTGGGCCACAAGCTCTGGGTCCTCGATGGCGCGCACCCCGTGACCGATGCGAGAAACCGGCAAATGCTCCAGGGTCTCCGCCACGCTTGGCGCGCCCACCAACTCGCCCGCATGGGAGGTCAGACCCAACCCCGCCTCTTGGGCCAGCAGAAATGCGGGCGCATAATCTTGGGCGCGGCCAAAACGCTCTTCACCCGCCATGCAGAACCCAGCCAGGCGCGGATGGTCCACATCTGCAATAAGCTTTGCCATCTCAACCGCGCGCGCCGCACCTAAGTTTCGGATGATGGTGCCGATCAGGCGAAACTCTAGGCCCTCGACCGCCTCCAAGCCTTCGGCAATCGCCTCTAGATGGGCGCGCCATGCGCCCGCATCCCCCCCGCCGCAGATGTCAGGACACACGAACATTTCCGTATAGACCACCCCATGGACCCGGCTTTCCCGGCCCACCGCCTGGGCCAGTCGGCCAAAATCCTCGGGTCCGTCCAACACCGAACAGGCGGCATGATAGGTCTGCAGGAACGACGCGAAATCCTGCCAGCGATAGCCCCCCTTGGGGTCGAACACATGGCCCAGGTCCACGCCCTTTTGGGACGCAAGGTCCCGAATAAAGGCAGGCGGCGCCGCCCCTTCCAGGTGCACATGCAGCTCGACCTTGGGCACGCTTTGCCAATCCGTCATAACACCGCCCTTCCCTGCGGCCCCGGCGGCAGGCCCAGATGCGCCAGCACCGTGGCCGCCACATCCACAAACCCCATGGACCCCAGCGCCTTGGGACCAAGGCCGGGGCCGGTCATCAGCACGGGCACCCGTTCGCGGGTGTGGTCGGTGCCGGGCCAGGTGGGATCGTTGCCATGATCCGCACTGAAGATCGCAAGATCGCCCGGCCGCAGCCGCGCCAAGAAGGCAGGCAGCCGGGCATCAAACCCCTCTAACGCGCGGGCATAGCCGGCCACATCGCGCCTGTGCCCATAAAGGCTGTCGAACTCGACAAAGTTTGCAAACACCAGATCCCCGTCTGCCAAAGTGTCGGCCTGGGCCAGAAGATGGTCAAACAGGGTGGCATCATCGCCTTTGAGCACCGCGCTGATCCCCTGATGGGCAAAGATGTCCCCGATCTTGCCAATGGCGATGGTCTTGCGTCCAGCCGCCACGACCCGGTCGCACAAGGTGGGCTGGGGCGGGGCGATGGCATAATCCCGTCGGTTCACCGTACGCTCAAACACGCCAGGCTCGCCCAGAAACGGGCGCGCGATCACCCGCCCCACCCGCAGGGGGTGGAAAATCTCAGCCGCAACACGGCACACATCATACAATCGGTCGAGCCCAAACGCCTCCTCATGGGCTGCGATCTGAAAGACGCTGTCCACGGAGGTATAGCAGATGGGCGCGCCCGTGCGCAGATGCTCGGCCCCAAAGGCGTCGATCACCGGCACGCCCGAGCCATGGGCGTTGCACAAGGTGCCGGGCAGGCCTGCGCGCGCACAAAGCGTTTCCATCAGATCGACGGGAAAGGCGGGTTGGGTGCGCGCAAAGTAATGCCAGTCAAAGGGCACCGGCACGCCCGCAAGCTCCCAATGGCCCGAAGGCGTGTCCTTGCCGTTCGACACTTGGGTGGCCGCGCCCCAAGCGCCCTGGGGGGCCGCACCAAGACCGGGGGCCGCGGCACCGCTGGCCAGATCGATCGCCGCCCCAAGGCCCAGCCGGTCGAGATTGGGCAGGTGCAGCGCACCGCCTCGCCCCTCCTCGCAGCGGCCTTGGGCGCAGGCTTGGGCGATGTGCGCAAGGGTGTTGGCCCCCGCATCCCCAAAGGCCGCAGCGTCCGGCGCACCACCACAGCCCACACTGTCCAACACGATCAAAAACGCCCGCGGCATCAGGGCACGCCCGTCCCAGGGCCGATGCGGGCGGCGATAAGATCGGACGGCGCGGGCGCCTCAGACCCCACCCGGTAAGCGGCCCTCACCCGGTCTACCGCGCGCGCCGCGGCATCGCTGTCGGCGGCATGCACCCGGGCGATCGGCGTTTCATCATCCACAATCTGACCGATGCCAGCAAGCCAATCGAGGCCCACGGACGGGTCGATCTGATCGCTTGGCACGCGCCGCCCACCGCCCAGTTCCACCACGCACAAGCCCAAGTCCCGCGTCTCGATCTCTTGCACGAAGCCTTTGGCGTCGGCATAGACCTCGCGCACCACGGGCGCACGCGCCAGATGGGTGCGATTGCTCAGCACATCTGACGGCCCGCCCAGGGCGCTGACCATGCGGCCGAACACCTCCGCCGCACGGCCCGAATGAAAGGCTTGGGCCACAGCGCAGGCACCCGCCTCAGCCGTGTCCACAAGACCGGAGGTGGCCAACACCTCACCGCCCAAGGCGACCGTTACGTCCCACAGCCGCGTGTCGATCTCGACGCCGGTCAGGAAGTCAAGCGCAGTCGCCACCTCCAACCCGTTGCCCGCAACTGGCGCAAGCGGCGCGCTCATATCCGTCAGCAGCGCCGTGGTGGCACAGCCCGCCCCATTGGCCACCTGCACCAAGGCCTCGGCCAGGCCTGTGGCCGCCTCAAAGCTGGCCATGAACGCGCCTGACCCCCATTTGACGTCGAGCACGAGGCTGTCCAAACCGGCGGCGAGCTTTTTCGACAGGATCGAGGCGGTGATCAAATCAATGCTTTCCACCGTCGCGGTGACATCGCGAATGCCGTAAAAACGCTTGTCGGCGGGGGCAATGTCAGGGGTCTGGCCGATCACGGCACAGCCAACCTGTCCAACCACCTGGCGCAGCGTGTCCAAATCGGGCTGGGTGCGAAAGCCGGGGATCGCCTCTAGCTTGTCGAGGGTGCCGCCCGTGTGCCCCAAGCCGCGGCCCGAGATCATCGGAACATAGGCCCCGCAGGCGGCCAAGGCCGGGGCCAGCATCAACGACACGGTATCCCCCACCCCGCCGGTGGAATGCTTGTCCACCACCGGGCCGGGCAGATCCCATCCCAGGACCGTGCCACTGTCGCGCATGGCAAGCGTCAACGCCACCCGTTCGTCCAAACTCAGACCGTTGAGAAAGACCGCCATAGCAAACGCCGCGATCTGGCCTTCGCTCAAACTGTCATCCGCGATGCCGCGCGCCAGAAAGCTGATCTCGTCCGCGCTCAGGGCGTGCCCGTCGCGGGTTTTGGCGATCAGCTCGGCGGCGAGCATCAGGGGGCGCTTGCGGTCAATACCCGCCCTCCGCCACTGCGCCCTCGCGCCCGTCCAGCGTGGCAAGCAGCGCATCCAGCACGCCCGAGGCCCCGATCCGGAAGGTTTGAGGCGACACCCAATCGGGCCCCAAAATCTCGTCACACAGGGCCAAATAAGCCTCGGCATCGTCGGTTGTCTTCACGCCGCCCGCGGGCTTGAAGCCGACGCTGGGGTCATGCTCGGCAATGGCCCGCAGCATGATCCGGGCCGAGATGAGGGTCGCGTTTACCGTCACCTTGCCCGTGGAGGTCTTGATGAAATCCGCACCACCATCGATGGCCAGCTTGGCCGCTTGCGCGATCAGCTCCGCGTCCTTTAAGACCCCTGTTTCCAAAATTGCCTTCACCCGCTTGCCGTCCGCGGCCTCTTTGACGCGGGCCACACGGGCGGGCACATTTTCGGGATGCCCCTCCAGAAGCGCCTTATAGGGGATGACCATATCGATCTCGTCCGCGCCATCCGCCACCGCCTGTTCGGTCAGCGCAATCACCTCCGACGCGGGGTGGTCGCCTTGCGGAAAATTCACCACCGTGGCCACGCGCACCGGGGTGGCGGCCAGGATCATCTTGGCCTGGGCCACATGCTGGGGCCATATGCACACGGCCGCCACGGGCCCATGGGGGGTTTGCGCGCGCGCGCACAGGTTGCGAATATCGTCCGCGTCGCAGTCCTCGTTCAGATTGGTCAGATCCAACGACGCAAGGGCCCGCTTGGCGGCCTCGACACTCATCCCGTGCCCATCTGTTCGCGGTCGAACACCCCTGGGATCAGCTCGGTCAGCGTCATGGTCTTCATGGGCCCCTCCAGATTGGCGAGTGTCACCGGCACACCGGGCTTACAGAACTCTGCCAGCTTTTGGCGGCACCCGCCACAGGGTGTCACAGGGGTTTCGCTGTCGGCCACGATCAGCACCTCGGCAATCTCGGTATACCCGGCGGCCACCATCGCGGCAATGGCACCGGCCTCGGCGCAGGTCCCCTCTGGATAAGCTACGTTTTCGACGTTGCAGCCACCAAATTCGGTCCCGTCCACGGTTTTGATCGCCGCACCGACCTTGAACCCCGAATAGGGCGCATAGGCGTTTTCGCGCGCAGCGAGTGCTGTTTTGTACATGTCCCTGCTCTCATCCTACCCCAAAGAATAGGCATGCCTTGTAACCTCAGCCCCCGCGCAGCCGCAAGGCATCACCCGCCCGCATAGCCCAATTTTTTAAGGGCCGCCTTGATCTCGTCCAGGATCACGGGGTCGTCGATGGTGGCGGGGTGTTTGTAGGGCTCGCCATCGGCGATCTTGACCATCACCCCACGCAAAATCTTGCCCGAGCGGGTTTTGGGCAGCCGATCCACCACGCAGGCCAGCTTGAAGGCAGCCACCGGCCCGATCTCGGCGCGGACCTTGGCCACCGCGTCGCGCACCACGTCGCTGTGGTCGCGGTTGGTCCCGTCGTTGAGGCACAAAAAACCCATGGGCAGTTGCCCTTTGAGCGCATCCGTGACGCCGATCACCGCGCATTCGGCAACTTCTGGAAGGACGGCCAGCACCTCCTCCATGGCACCCGTGGACAGACGGTGGCCCGCCAC